>JBATPX010000243.1:0-17138 GCA_049291695.1 Defluviicoccus sp. | reverse complement strand
GGGCGACAACATCCGGATGACGGTGGAGCTGATTCAGCCGATCGCGATGGACGAGGGCTTGCGCTTTGCGATCCGCGAGGGCGGTCGCACGGTCGGCGCCGGCGTCGTCACCAAGATCCTGAAGTAGTCAAGGGACGGGACGCGGGCAGCCGACCGGCAGGTAGTGACGATGGAAAACCAGAACATACGCATTGGCTTACGGGCCTTCGACCACCGCGTGCTCGATCAATCGGCGCGCGAGATCGTCAACACCGCCAAGCGGACCGGCGCGCGCGTGCGCGGCCCGATCCCGCTGCCGACCCGGATCGAGCGATTCACGGTGCTGCGGTCGCCGCATGTGGACAAGAAGTCGCGCGAGCAGTTCGAGATCAGGACCCACAAGCGGGTCTTGGACATCATCGATCCGACGCCGCAGACGGTCGACGCGCTGATGAAGCTCGATCTCGCTGCCGGCGTCGACGTCGAGATCAAGCTTTAAGGGGCGGGCGGGAACGATGCGTACCGGACTGATCGCCCAGAAGCTCGGCATGTCGCGGATCTTTCAGGCCGACAGCACGAACGTGCCGGTCTCGGTGCTGAAGGTCGACGGCTGCCACGTCGTCGCCCAGCGGACCGAGGAGCGCGACGGCTACACCGCGCTGCAACTCGGCGCCGGCGACATCAAGGCGAAGAACGTGTCGAAGCCGATGCGCGGCCATTTCGCCAAAGCGCAAGTGGAGCCGCGGCGCAAGGTGGCGGAATTTCGTGTCGATGCCGAAGCGCTGGTCGCGGTCGGCGCCGAGCTGACAGTTGATCACTTCGCTCCCGGCCAGTATGTCGACGTCATCGGCGTGTCGCAGGGTAAGGGGTTCGCCGGCTCGATGAAGCGGCACAATTTCGGCGGCTTGCGCGCGACACACGGCGTTTCGATCAGCCATCGCAGCCACGGCTCGACCGGCAACAGGCAGGACCCGGGCCGTGTCTTCAAGGGCAAGAAGATGGCGGGCCACATGGGCGACCGGCGCGTCACGACGCACAATCTCAAAGTGGTCGCCGTCGACGCTGGCCGCGGCCTGATCCTCGTGCGTGGCGCCGTTCCCGGGGCGAAGGGCGGCTATGTGCTGGTGCGCGATGCCGTTCGGCGGCCGGCGCCCGAGAACGTGCCATTCCCTGCGGCCACACGCGGCGGCGGGGCGGCAGCGGCCGAGGGCGCGGCGCAGCCCACGGACGAGACCGGCGGAGAGTAAGCATCAATGCAGTGGGACGTCGTCAACCTCGATAAGGAAACGATCGGCAGCATCGAGCTGGCGGAAGCGATTTTCGCCGTCGATGTGCGCGCCGACCTCTTGGCGCGGACGGTGCGTTGGCAGCTTGCCAAGCGCCGCGCCGGCACGCACAAGGTGAAATTGCGCGGCGAAGTCAACCGGACATCGCGCAAGCCGTCGCGGCAGAAGGGCTCCGGCCGGGCACGGCAGGGCTCGACCAAGGGGCCGCACATGCGCGGCGGTGCGGTGGTGCACGGCCCGCACCCGCGTGATCACGCCCACGACTTGCCGAAGAAGGTGCGCAAGCTGGCGCTCAAAACCGCGCTGTCGGCCAAGCGCGCCGCCGGCGAACTGGTGGTGTTGGACAAGGCCGAACTGGCCGAGCCGAAGACGCGGACGCTGGCGCAACACGTCGCCAAGATGGGGCTGCGCAGCGCGCTCGTGATCGACGGCGCGGCGCTCGATGTGAACTTCCAGCGGGCGGCGCGAAACCTGATCGGCATCGACGTGCTGCCGAGCCAAGGCGCAAACGTGTATGACATCTTGCGCCATGACACGCTGGTCCTGACGCGGGCCGCAATCGAACGCCTGACGGAGCGCTTGGCATGAGCGCCCGCCCGCGCAAAGCGGCTGCCAAGCCGTCGGCCGAACGCCGCTACGAGATCGTGCGCCGGCCGGTGATCACGGAGAAGGCGACTCTGTTGTCGGAGCACAACCAGGTCACGTTCGTGGTCGCAATCGATGCGACAAAGCCCGAGATCAAGGCTGCCGTCGAAGAGCTGTTCAAGGTCAAAGTCAAGGCGGTGAATACGCTGCGGCAGAAAGGAAAGTGGAAGCGCGTGCGCGGCCGGCCGGGTCAGCGCGCGGAGAAGAAGAAAGCGATCGTGACACTGGCCGAGGGCCACTCGATCGACGTGACGACAGGCCTCTAGTGAGCGCTGAAGCATGGGACTGAAACAGTATCGACCAACCACGCCGGGGCAGCGCGGCCTCGTTCTGATCGACCGCGCCGGGCTGTGGAAAGGCAAGCCGGAGAAATCGCTGACCGAAGGGTTGAATCGTCCCGGAGGGCGCAACAACCTCGGCCGCGTGACGGCGCGCCACCGCGGCGGCGGTCATAAGCGGCGATACCGCGTCGTCGACTTCAAGCGCCTGAAAGTGGGGGTGCCGGCGGTGGTCGAGCGCCTGGAATTCGACCCCAACCGGACGGCGTTTATCGCGCTTATCCGCTACGAGGACGGGGAACTCGCCTACATCCTGGCGCCGCAGCGGCTGGCCGTCGGCGACAGCGTGCTGGCCGGCCCGGGCGCGGATATCAAACCCGGCAATGCCTTGCCGCTGCAGAACATCCCGGTCGGTACGATCATTCACAACATCGAGATGAAGCGCGGCAAGGGTGGCCAGATCGCGCGCTCCGCCGGCACCTACGCGCAGCTGATCGGCAAGGACCAGGGTTACGCGCAGCTGCGGCTGAGCTCCGGGGAACTCAGGATGGTGCGCGCGGAGTGCATGGCAACGATCGGCGCCGTCTCCAACCCGGATCAGCAGAACGTGAAGATCGGCAAGGCCGGCCGGACGCGCTGGCTGGGCTGGCGGCCGACGGTGCGCGGCGTGGCGATGAATCCGATCGATCACCCGCACGGCGGTGGCGAAGGCAAGACGTCCGGCGGCCGGCATCCGGTGACGCCCTGGGGCAAGCCGACCAAGGGCAAGCGCACGCGCAACAACAAGCGCACCGATCGTCTGATCATGCGGCGCCGCCACCGGCAGAAATAGGGACAAGGAGCGAATAGGCGTGCCGCGATCGGTGTGGAAAGGTCCGTTTATCGACGGTTACCTGTTGAAAAAGGCAGACAAGACGCGAGCGTCCAAGCGCAGCGAGGTCATACGCACCTGGTCGCGGCGCTCGACGATTATTCCGCAATTTGTCGGCCTGACGTTCGGTGTTTACAACGGCAAGAAGTTCATTCCGGTGCTGGTGACGGAAAACATGGTGGGCCACAAGTTTGGCGAGTTTGCGCCGACACGGGCCTTCCACGGCCATGCAGCGGACAAGAAGGCGAAGAGGGCTTAAGCGAGATGGGAAAGCCGGCCGCCCCGCGCGCCTGCGCAGACGACGAGGCGATGGCGTGCGCCCGCCAGTTGCGGGTAAGCCCGCGCAAACTGAATCTGGTGGCGCAGATGATCCGCGGCAAACGCTGCGACCGGGCGCTGGCGGAGTTGCAGTTCTGCCGCCGTCGCATCGCCCTCGATGTGCGCAAGGTTTTGCAGTCGGCGATCGCCAACGCCGAGAACAACCACCAGCTCGACGTCGACCGACTGTATGTGGCGACGGCGACGGTCGGCCGGACGCTGGTCATGAAGCGCTGGCACGCGCGGGCGCGCGGCCGGTCCGGTCGGGTCGAAAAGCCGTTCAGCAACATCACGGTCGTCGTGCGCGAACGTGCGGAGGAAATTTAATGGGCCAAAAGGTCAATCCGATCGGGCTCAGGCTCGGCGTCAACCGGACCTGGGACTCGCGCTGGTTCGCCGACGAGACCTACGCGAAAAAGCTGCATGAGGACTTGAAGTTGCGCAAGTTCCTGCATGAGCGGCTGGCGCAATCGGGCGTCTCGCGCGTCGTCATCGAGCGACCGGCGAAGAAGGCGCGGATTACGATCCACACGGCGCGGCCGGGGGTGGTGATCGGCAAGAAGGGCGCCGACATCGAAAAGCTGCGCCAGGAGCTGGGCAAGATCACCGGCTCGGACGTGCAGTTGAACATCGTCGAGATCCGCAAGCCGGAGATCGAGGCGAAGCTGGTCGCCGACGGCATCGCCCAGCAGCTTGAGCGGCGCGTCTCGACCCGCCGCGCGATGAAGCGGGCGGTGCAATCGGCGCTGCGCCTGGGCGCCCAGGGCATCCGCATCAACTGTGGCGGTCGCCTGGGCGGAGCCGAGATCGCGCGTTCGGTCTGGTACCGCGAGGGCCGCGTGCCGCTGCATACCTTGCGGGCGCACGTCGATTACGGCAGCGCGATCGCACGCACGACCTACGGCGTGTGCGGTGTCAAGGTGTGGATCTACAAGGGCGACATCATGGCGCACGACCCGATGGCGGTGGAGAAGCGGGCGCTCGAGCAGCAAACCGGGCGCTGACGCGCCTGCGTCCCGGGACAGACGGAAAGACCAATGCTGAGTCCGAAGAAGACCAAATACCGCAAGCAGCACAAAGGCCGGATCCACGGCCAGGCCAAGGCTGCCTTTACGCTCAACTTCGGCGCCTACGGCCTGAAGGCGATGGAGCCGGACCGGCTCACGGCGCGCCAGATCGAGGCGGCGCGGCGCGCGATCACGCGGCACATGAAGCGCGCCGGCCGGGTGTGGATTCGCATGTTCCCCGACGTTCCGGTGAGCACGAAGCCGGCCGAGGTACGGATGGGCGGCGGCAAGGGCGCGCCGGAGTACTGGGTGTGCCGGGTCCGCGCCGGGCGGATCATGTTCGAAATCGACGGCGTGCCGCTGGGAACGGCGCGCGAGGCGCTGGCCCTGGGCGCCGCCAAATTGCCGATCCGCACGCGCTTTATCGCCCGTGCCGGCGAGGGAGAATAACGCGATGAAGGCGTCGGATGTACGGGCGAAGACGGACGACGAGCTGAAGGACGAGCTGATCCGGCTGCGCAAGGAGGCGTTCAACCTCCGCTTTCAAGCGGCGAGCGGCCAGCTCGAGAACACCAGCCGGGTGCGCCAGGTTCGCCACGCTATTGCCCGCATCAAGACCGTGCTGGGCCAGCGCCGCCGCACGGCCGCGGCAGCTTAAGGGAAGGGTTGAGAGAGCGATGCCGAGGCGGGTTTTGCAAGGCGTGGTGGTCAGCGATCGGCCCGACAAGACCGTGGTGGTCCGGGTCGAGCGACGAGTGATGCACCCGATCTACAAGAAGTTCATCAAGCGCTCGAAGCGCTATATGGCGCACGACGAGGCGAACGCCTGCAAGGTGGGCGATGTCGTGCGCATCCGCGAATGCCGGCCGCTCTCGAAGCGCAAGTGCTGGGAGGTGTTCGCCGAACCGGCCGAACCGGCTGCACCGGCAGTCGGCGCGTGAAGGGGCGATAGTCGATGATTCAGGTCGAATCCAATCTGGACGTCGCCGACAATTCCGGCGCAAGGCGGGTGCAGTGCATACGCGTGCTCGGCGGCTCGAAGCGGAGGTACGCGAGCGTTGGCGACGTCATCGTCGTGTCGGTCAAGGATGCGATCCCGCGCGGCCGGGTCAAGAAGGGCGAGGTCATGCGCGCGGTGATCGTGCGGACGGCCAAGGATATCCGCCGGGCCGACGGCTCGGTGATCCGCTTTGACCGCAATGCCGCCGTCTTGATCAACAAGCAGGGCGAGCCGGTCGGCACCCGCATCTTCGGCCCGGTCACCCGCGAATTGAGGGCGAAGGGATACATGAAGATCGTGTCGCTGGCGCCGGAGGTGCTTTAGCCATGCCGGTCAAGCTGAAGATCCGCAAGGGCGACCGGGTGGTCGTGATCACCGGCCGCAGCAAGGGCAAGACCGGCGAGGTGCTGAAGGTCATGCCGAAGGAGAACCGGGCCGTTGTCCAGGGCGTCAACATGGTCAAGCGGCACACCCGGCCGACGCAGATGTCCGGTGGCGGGATCGTGGAGAAGGAGGGTCCAATCCATATCTCGAACTTGGCGCACGTCGACCCGAAATCGGGCCAGCCGACGCGGGTCGGCTTCAAGATTCTGGCGGATGGCCGCAAGGTCCGGTTCGCCAAGCGCTCCGGCGAAATGATCGACAGGTAACGAGGATCGGTGGATGTCGCGGCTTCGCGATCATTATAACGAGAACGTCAGGCGGACGATGCAGGAGCAGTTCCAGTATCGCAATCCGATGGAAATCCCGCGCCTGACCAAGATCGTGCTCAACATGGGCGTCGGCGAGGGTGCCCAGGACCGCAAGAAGGTTGAGGCGGCAGCGACCGACCTCACCGCGATCGCCGGCCAGAAGCCGGTGATTACCAAGGCCAAGCAGTCGATTGCCGGTTTCAAGCTCCGCAAAGGGATGGCGATCGGGTGCAAGGCCACCCTGCGGCGCGAGCGGATGTACGAGTTCCTCGATCGGCTGATCACCATCGCCCTGCCGCGGGTGCGCGACTTTCGCGGCGTCTCGAAGAAGAGCTTCGACGGGCGCGGCAACTTTGCGATGGGCATTCGCGAGCAGATCGTGTTTGCCGAGATCGACTATGACAAAGTGGATGAGATCCGCGGACTTGACGTGATCATCTGCAGCACGGCCAAGACGGACGCCGAAGCGCAAGCACTGCTCGCTGCCTTCGAGATGCCGTTCGCCAACTAGGTAAGCGAGGATTAAGCGAGGGATGGCGAAGAAAAGCCTGATCGAACGCAACAAGAAGCGCGAGCGCCTCGCCCGCCAGTATGCCAGGCGGCGCGCGGAGCTCAAGGCGACGGCTTGCGACGACACCGTGCCGCCGGAGGAGCGGTTCGCTGCCCGGCTCAAGCTTGCGGAACTGCCGCGCAACTCGTCGCGCGTGCGGGTGCGGCTGCGCTGTGCGCTGACAGGCCGGCCGCGCGGCAATTACCGGAAGTTCGGACTGTCGCGGATCGCGGTGCGCGATCTCGCCTCGAACGGGCAGATCCCGGGCATGCTCAAGGCGAGCTGGTAGGGGAACGGGCATGGCGATGACCGATCCTCTCGGCGATATGCTGACGCGCATTCGCAATGGGCAGCGGGCCGGCAAGACCAGCGTCAAGGCGCTGGCGGGCCGATTGCAGGTGAACGTCTTGGAGGTGCTGCAGCGGGAGGGTTACATCCGCGGCTATTCCGAGGCGGAATTGAGGCCAGGTATCCGGGAGCTGAACATCGAGCTCAAGTATCACGAAGGCTTGCCGGTGATCCGCGAGATTGCCCGCGTCTCGAAGCCCGGCCGCCGCGTCTATTCGAAGATCGCCGATCTGCCGCGGGTCTACAACGGCCTCGGCGTGTCCATCCTTTCGACGCCGCGCGGCGTGATTTCAGACGCCGAGGCGCGTCAGGAGCATGTCGGCGGTGAAATCCTTTGCAAGGTGATGTGAGCAAACGGCGATGTCGCGTGTGGGCAAGCATCCGGTGGCGGTCCCGGCAGGGGTCGAGGTCGCAATCGCCGGTCAGCAGATCAAGGCCAAGGGCAAGTTGGGCGCGCTGTCGCTCGACCTCATGCGCGAGGTCAGCATCGAACAGGAGAACGGCGCGCTCGTCGTCCGTCCGCGCGACGACAGCATCCGGTCGCGGATGATGTGGGGCACGGCGCGGACACTGGTGGCAAACCTCGTCGCCGGTGTCAGCACGGGCTTCTCGCGCAAGCTCGACATCAACGGCGTCGGTTACCGGGCTCAGCTGCAGGGAACGACGCTGGTGTTGCAGCTTGGCTACAGCCATGACATACGGTATGCGATCCCGGAAGGCATCAAGATCGAGTGCCCGGATCAGACGCATATCATCGTCCACGGCGCCGACAAGCAGAAGGTCGGGCAGGTAGCGGCCGTGATCCGTGGCTACAGGCCGGTCGAGCCGTATAAGGCGAAGGGCATCAAGTACAACGATGAAATCGTCCTGCGCAAGGAAGGCAAGAAGAAGTAAGCCATGTTAAGCGTAAAGGAACTGTTCGAGCGCCGACAGCGGCGTAACCGGTACCGGCTGCGGCAGATGTCCAGCGGCCAGGCACGCCTGTCGGTGTTCCGGTCGAGCAAGCACATCTATGCCCAGATCATCGACGATCGCGCCGGCCGCACGGTTGCGGCGGCTTCGAGCATGGAAGCACCGCTGCGAACCCAGGACACGAAAGGCGCTGACCTCGCGCAGCTGGTTGGCAAGCTGGTTGCCGAGCGGGCGCTTGCGGCCGGAGTCAAGACCGTTGTGTTCGATCGTGGCGGTTACCGCTACCACGGCCGGGTCAAAGCACTGGGCGACGCCGCCCGCGAGGCCGGACTGGCATTCTGAGGAAGGAGCTGACGAATGGTGCGTAAACCCGGCGGGCGGCGATCGGAACGCAGCCAGGCGCCTGCCGAAGAAGCGGAACTGACCGATCGGCTGGTGCATATCAACCGGGTCGCCAAGGTGGTCAAGGGCGGCCGGCGGTTTTCATTTGCGGCGCTGGTCGTCGTCGGCGACGGCCGCGGCCGGGTCGGCTACGGCACCGGCAAGGCACGCGAGGTGCCGGAGGCCGTCCGCAAGGCGACGGACCATGCCAAGCAAAGCTTGATCCGGGTGCCGTTGCGCGATGGCCGGACGCTGCACCACGACATCGAGGGCCACTACGGTGCCGGCCGCGTCATCCTCCGCTCGGCTCCGGCAGGAACAGGCGTGATCGCCGGCGGACCGATGCGGGCCGTGTTCGAAACCATGGGTGTGCAGGATGTGGTCGCCAAGTCGGTCGGCACCTCAAACGCCTACAACATGGTCAAGGCGACCTTCAAGGCGCTGCAGAACAGCTTCTCGCCGCGGGCGGTCGCGAACCGGCGCGGCAAGAAAGTAAGCGACATCGTGGCGCGGCGTGGCGATCAGGTGCCGGGCGAACGGCCACGGCCGTGAGGCGAGGGGTTGAGTGATGGCTGAAGAGCGCGCCGGAATGGTCAAGGTGACGCAGGTGGCAAGTCCGATCGGACGCCGTCAGGATCAACGCGCGACCCTGATCGGCCTTGGCCTGAACAAGATGAACCGCAGCCGCTTGCTGGAGGATACTCCTTCGGTGCGGGGCATGATTCACAAGGTCAAGCATCTCGTCCGCGTGGACGAAACGTCGTAATCGGGTCCGAGAGGCGTGCGATGAAGCTGAACGAAATTCGGGACAATCCAGGGGCGACGCACCCGCGCAAACGCGTCGGCCGCGGGATCGGCTCCGGAACCGGCAAGACGGCGGGACGTGGCCACAAGGGCCAGTGGGCGCGGACAGGCGCCGGCGGCAAGGTCGGGTTCGAAGGCGGCCAGATGCCGCTCTATCGCCGCTTGCCGAAGCGCGGCTTCAAGTCCTTGTTTCGTTGCGATTTCGTCGAGGTCAACCTCGACCGCCTGCAGGCGGCGATCGATGCCGGTAAGCTCGATGCGGCGGTGCCGATCGATGAAGGCGCGATGCAGACGGCCGGCCTGTTCAAGCGCCGGCGCGACGGTGTGCGCCTCCTCGGCCGTGGCGCCTTGAGCGCGAAGGTAGCGATCGAGGTTGCCGGCGCGACCAAGAGCGCGGTTGCCGCGGTAGAGAAGGCCGGCGGCACGGTCACGATCCGGGCCGATGCGCTCGCGCTCAAACGAAGCAAGGGCGAGGCGGGCGCCGACAGGCCCGCGGCCAAAGACTGAGCCGAAAGGGGTCTCATGGCGTCTGCAGCGGAGCAACTTGCCGCCAACCTGAACTTCGGGGCATTTGCGAAGGCGACGGAACTCAAAAAACGCATCTGGTTCACGCTGGGTGCGCTGATTGTCTATCGCCTCGGCACCTATATCCCGCTGCCAGGCATCGACCCGTCCGCGATCGCCGACATTTTCAATCGTCAGGCGGGCGGCATTCTCGGCATGTTCAACATGTTTGCCGGCGGTGCGCTCGAGCGGATGACGATCTTCGCGCTCAACATCATGCCGTACATTTCCGCTTCGATCATCATCCAGTTGATGACCGCGGTCGTGCCAACGCTGGAGGCGCTCAAGAAGGAAGGCGATGCCGGGCGCAAGAAGATCAACCAGTATACCCGGTATCTCACCGTTCTGATCACGTCCGGCCAGGCCTATGGCCTCGCTGTGGGTCTCGAAGGCATGCAGTCGACCTTGGGGCCGGCGGTAGCGGACCCGGGCTGGTTCTTCCGCGTCTCGGTCGTGATCACGCTCGTCGGGGGCACGCTGTTCCTGATGTGGCTGGGCGAGCAGATAACCGCGCGCGGCATCGGCAACGGCATTTCGCTGATCATCTTTGCCGGCATCGTCGCCACCTTGCCGGCCTCGTTTGCGTCGACGCTCGAACTTGGGCGAACGGGCGCGATGTCGACCGGCTTGATTATCGCTTTTCTGATGCTGGCGATCGCGGTGGTGTTCTTCGTCGTCTTTATCGAACGGGCGCAGCGCCGCATCATCATTCAGTACCCGAAGCGCCAGGTGGGCATGCGAATGACGAGCGGCGAAAGCACGCATCTGCCGCTCAAGATCAACACGGCGGGGGTTATTCCGCCGATCTTTGCGTCTTCGCTCCTGTTGATGCCGATCACCATCATCGGTTTTGCAGCCGATTCCGGCCCGTCGTGGTTGACGACGGTGAGCGCCTACCTCGGCCGCGGCCAGCCGCTCTATCTCGCGATTTACATCGCGCTGATCGTATTCTTTGCGTTCTTCTATACGGCAGTGGTTTTTAACCCCGTCGAGACGGCCGACAATCTCAAGAAGCACGGCGGCTTCGTTCCCGGCATCCGGCCGGGCCGGAATACGGCGGAGTACTTCGACAAGATCCTGACGCGGCTGACGGTCGTCGGCGCCGCGTATCTGGCGCTGGTCTGCGTCATGCCCGAAGTTTTGATTTCACGCTTTGCCGTGCCGTTCTATTTCGGCGGCACAAGCTTGCTCATCGTCATCAGTGTCACAATCGACACCGTGGCGCAAATACAGTCGCATCTGCTGGCACACCAGTATGAGGGACTGATCAAAAAAGCAAAGCTTCGTGGGAGGCGAGGATGAGACTGGTCTTGCTTGGGCCACCCGGGTGTGGCAAGGGAACACAGTCGAAACGGTTGCAGGAAATCTTCGGAATCGTACAGCTCTCGACCGGGGATATGCTGCGGGCGGAGGTGGCTGCCGAAAGCGAGATCGGCCGCATGGCGGATGCTATCATGCATGCGGGGCAGTTCGTGCCCGATGCGATGATCATCGCCATGATCAAGGCCCGGGTGGATCAGCCGGACTGCGGCAACGGGTTCGTCCTCGATGGTTTTCCGCGCACGCTGGCGCAGGCCGAGGCGCTCGATGCGATGTTGGTGGTGCGGCATTTGGAGCTCGATCGTGTCATCTCGATCGAAGTCGATGACGAGGACATTGTAACTCGGATCGGCGGCCGCTTCTCCTGCGCTCGCTGTGGTGCGCTCTATCATGATGTCTTCAGTCGTCCGAAGAAAGACGGGACATGCGATGTTTGCGGCGCGACGGACTTCGTGCGCCGGCCGGACGATACGGCAGAGACGGTGCGCAAGCGGCTGCAGGCCTACCACGGGCAGACGGCGCCGATCATCGAACATTACCGCAAGCAGGGTCTGGTGCACTGCGTCGACGGTTCCGGCGCCATTGACGAGGTCACCGAGAGACTCACAGCTGCAATCAGAGAGGGTACCCGCGTTGACTAAGAAAGCAGTGGACTTATAATGCTGAATCCTCACATGAGGCAGGGCCTCCTTCCGTTTTGTCGGCATTTGTTTAGGAGTTGCGCACGTGGCGCGCGTTGCTGGCGTTAACATCCCCACGCAGAAGCGTGTAGAAATCGCGTTAACTTATATTCACGGTATCGGCCGTAGGACCGCGAAGGAGATCTGCGCCAAGATCGGCATCTTGAGCCAGCGGCGCGTTCACGAGTTGTCCGATGCCGAGGTGCTTCGGCTGCGCGAGGTCATCGACCGGGACTACCGCGTCGAGGGCGATCTGCGCCGCGAGGTGGCGATGAACATCAAGCGGCTGATGGATCTCGGCTGTTATCGCGGCTTGCGCCACCGGCGCGGATTGCCGGTTCGTGGTCAGCGCACGCACACCAATGCGCGGACACGCAAGGGCCGGGCGAGGCCTATTGCGGGTAAGAAAAAGGCAACTAAATAGGCGACGAGGGGCGGGCGATGGCGAAGCCAACAACGCAACGGGTTAAGCGCCGCGAGCGGCGGAATATTGTTTCCGGGGTTGCGCATATCAGCGCAACCTTTAATAACACCCTGATTACGATTTCGGACGCCCAAGGCAACGCGATTGCCTGGTCGTCGGCCGGCAGTCAGGGCTTCAAGGGATCGCGCAAGTCGACCCCCTATGCGGCACAGGTCGCCGCGGAGGATGTCGGCCGGAAAGCGATGGAGCACGGGATGAAGACCCTGGAGGTCCAGGTTTGCGGCCCCGGCGCTGGTCGCGAGTCGGCGCTCAGGGCCCTGCAAACGGTCGGCTTTACGATCACGGCGATCAGGGACGTAACACCAATACCGCACAACGGCTGCCGTCCCAGGAAGCGTCGGCGGGTGTAGCCGCTCACGGTTTATTGCGGTGCCGTCGGTCGGATGCCCCCTAGCACCGACCTTTAGGCCGTGCGGTGGCGCCCAGCGCTTCCCCGCACTGCGCACGATTGAGCAAGAGGTCGCTCGGTGATTCAAAAGAACTGGCAAGCGCTGATCAAACCGACCAAGCTGAACATCACGCAAGGGACGGATCCGGCCCGCGCGGCGACGTTGATCGCGGAGCCGCTTGAGCGCGGGTTCGGTTTGACGCTCGGAAACGCGTTACGGCGCGTTCTTTTGTCCTCGCTGCAAGGCGCGGCAATTACGGCCATCCGGATCGACGGCGTGCTGCATGAGTTTTCGACCATCCCGGGCGTGCGCGAGGACGTAACGGATGTTGTCCTGAACATCAAGCAGATCGCGCTCAGGATGGGCGGCGAGGGGCCGAAGCGCGTGATGCTGAGCGCGGAGGGACCGGGCGAGGTGACCGCCGGCCAGATCGCAACCGGCCACGATATCGAGGTGTTGAACCCTGATCTCGTGATCTGCACGCTCGATACAAATGCGCGATTGGCGATGGAGATGACCGTCGAGAACGGCAAGGGCTATGTGGCAGCAGGCGCCAACCGCGCCGAGGACTCGCCGATCGGCCTGATCCCCGTCGACGCGATTTATTCGCCGGTCCGCAAGGTGGCGTATAAGGTCGAGAATACGCGCGTCGGTCAGATCACCGACCACGATAAGCTGTCCCTGGAAGTGACGACCAACGGTACCGTCAGCCCGGAGGACGCGGTCGCGCTTGCAGCGCGGATTCTGCAGGACCAGTTGCAACTGTTCATCAATTTCGAGGAGCCGCGCTCAGCCGTCGAGGAGGAGAAGCGTGACGAGTTGCCGTTTAACCGCAACCTGTTGCGCAAGGTGGATGAACTGGAACTTTCGGTTCGTTCGGCGAACTGCTTGAAGAATGACAATATCATCTACATCGGCGATCTCGTGCAGAAGACGGAAGCGGATATGCTGCGCACGCCGAACTTCGGCCGGAAGTCTCTGAACGAAATCAAGGAAGTGCTGGCGCAGATGGGCTTGGTGCTGGGAATGGAGATCAGTAACTGGCCGCCCGAAAACATCGAAGACCTGGCGAAGCGCCTGGAAGAGCCATACTAACCTTCGCCGTGTACCGTCCAGCCCTGGAGAAAAGTTGATGCGCCATCGCTTAAGCGGCCGCAAACTGAACCGGACCAGCACTCATCGCCGCGCCATGTTTGCAAACATGACGGTCTCGCTGATCCGGCATGAGCAGATCATTACCACCCTGCCCAAGGCCAAGGACTTGCGGCGGGTGGCGGAAGGCTTGATTACGCTCGGCAAGCGGGGCAACCTGCATGCTCGCCGGCAGGCAATCGCCTTCCTGGGCGACGAAAGCATGGTCGGCAAGCTGTTCGGGCCGTTGGCCGAGCGCTACCGCAGCCGCAATGGCGGCTATACGCGGGTGTTGAAGGCGGGCTTCCGCTATGGCGATAATGCGCCGCTTGCGGTGATTGAACTGGTCGACCGCGATCCGGCGGCCAAGGGTGCCGAGGACAAGGCCCGTGCCGCCGCCGAGCGCGAGGCCACCGAAGAGACGGAGTAGGGCGCACGTCCCTTTTGACGTCTTTTCAATAAGGGGCGTCGACCGGCCGCGCCGCCCGTCGCGTGCGAGTGTGGAAACGGCCGTTGAGTTCGAGATGCCTGTCCGGAATGGTGCGGCGGCGGTGGGTTAGCCTCGGCGTGGGGGCGATGGCTGCGGCGCTGGTCACGCTCGCGGGCTCGGCATGGAGCGAAGACGGACGGGCGCCGCGTGCGCACGAGGAAATCCGCCTCACTTTTGCGCCGGTTGTCGCCCGCACCGCGCCGGCAGTGGTCAACATCTACAGCCGCCGCATCGTTCAGAGCCGCGGCGCTTCGCCGCTGTTCGACGACCCCTTGTTCCGCCGCTTCTTTGGCGGCAACGGTCCGCACGGCATGTCGCGCCAGCGGATCCAGAATTCGCTCGGCTCCGGCGTACTGGTGGATGCACGCGGCCTCATCGTCACCAACCATCATGTTATTGCAGGGGCGGATGAGATCATCTGCGTGCTGTCTGACCGCCGCGAGCTGGAGGCGACGCTGGTGGGCTCGGACGAGCGGACGGACCTCGCCGTGCTCAAGGTTGACGTCGGCGGCGAGCGGCTGCCGTTTCTGCAGTTTCGTGATTCCGACCAGGTCGAGGTCGGCGATCTCGTGCTGGCGATCGGCAATCCATTCGGCGTCGGCCAGACCGTCACCAGCGGCATCATCTCGGCGCTGGCGCAGACTCGCGTCGGCATCAGCGACTTGAACTTCTTCATCCAGACCGATGCCGCGATCAACCCCGGCAATTCAGGCGGGGCACTGATCGATGTCGACGGCCGGCTGATCGGCATCAACACGGCGATCTATTCCCGCAGCGGCGGCTCGCTCGGCATCGGCTTTGCGGTTCCGTCCAATATGGTGCGCACCGTCGTCGAGGGCTTCGCCGGTTCGGGCCGGGTGGTGCGTGCCTGGCTGGGGGCGTGGGGACGCTCGGTCACTGCCGATCTGGCGCAAGGTCTCGGGCTGAAGGCGCCAGGCGGCGTCGTGATCGAGGAGGTCTATCCCGGTGGTCCGGCCGATCGCGCCGGCATCCGGATCGGCGATGTGATCGTCGCGGTGCAGGGCCGCGCCGTTACCGATACCGCGGCGCTCGACTACCGGATTGCGACACTGCCGGCGGGCGAGAGCAGCGAGATGGAACTGGTGCGGCGCGGCCGACCGCTGGTCGTGCCTATCCGGGCGGAGGAGCCGCCGGAGGATCCGCCGCGCGCGTTGACCCTGATCGAGGGCGCTCATCCGCTGGCGGGTGCCACGGTGGCTAACCTGTCGCCCGCACTCGCCGAGGAGTTAGGCGAGGGACGGCCCTGGACGGGCGTCGTTGTCGTCGACGTTCAGGCCGGAACGCCTTCGCAGCGGATCGGGCTTAAGCGCGGCGATCGGCTCGTCAGCCTCAACGGCGGTGAGGTCAGCTCGGCGGCGGGCGTACAGAGACTGGCGGCGCGCTCCCGGCCGCCCTGGCAGCTGCGCATCCGCCGCGGGCGGGAGACCTTCGACGTCGTGATCCGGGGCTAGCGGGCCGATGCCAAAGCGCCCGCCGCAGATGCCATCGCTGTTCGAGGCTGAAGCGCCGCGCCCGCTCGCCGACCGGCTGCGGCCGATGAGCCTGGAAGACGTGGTCGGCCAAGACCACCTCCTCGGCGCCGACGGTGCGCTCAGACGGATGATCACGGGCGGCCGGTTGTCGTCGATGATCCTGTGGGGACCGCCGGGGAGCGGCAAGACGACGATCGCGCGGCTGCTCGCCCAGCACACGCGCTACGCGTTCGAGCCCTTGTCGGCGGTGTTTTCGGGTGTTGCCGACTTGCGCCGAGTGTTCGATGCCGCGCGCGAACGGCGTCGGATGGGGGAAGAGACGCTCCTTTTCGTCGACGAGATCCATCGCTTCAACCGTGCCCAACAGGACGGCTTTCTGCCTTATGTCGAGGACGGCACGGTCGTTCTCGTCGGTGCTACGACAGAGAACCCGTCGTTCGAGCTGAATGCGCCGCTGTTGTCACGCTGCCGGGTGCTGGTGCTGAACCGGCTCAGCGACGAAGCGCTGGAGGTCATCCTCGGCCGGGCGGAAAAGGCGCTCGGCCGGCCGCTGCCGCTCGATGCCGACGCGCGGCAGGCACTGAAGGCGATGTCGGACGGCGACGGCCGCTATCTCCTCAACATGGCGGAAAGTCTGAGCGCGCTCCCGGCCGAACCGGTGATCGACAGCCAGGCGCTGGTGGCGATCGTGCAACGGCGGATGCCGCTCTATGACAAGGCGCAGGAAGGCCATTACAACCTCATCAGCGCGCTGCACAAAAGCTTACGCGGCTCCGATACTGACGCGGCGCTCTACTGGTTCGCCCGTATGGTGGTCGGCGGCGAAGACCCGCGCTACATCTGCCGCCGCTTGGCGCGCTTCGCCGTCGAGGACATCGGCCTTGCCGACCCACAGGCACTGGTCCAAGCGCTGGCGGCGTGGGAAGCCTATGAGCGCTTAGGTTCGCCGGAAGGAGAACTCGCGATCGTGCAGTGCGTGATCTACCTCGGCACGGCGCCGAAATCGAACGCGGCCTACCGGGCGCAGGGCGCGGCAACGGCCACGGCGCGCGAGAGCGGCTCGCTGATGCCGCCGGCGCACATCCTGAACGCCCCGACACGGTTGATGCACGATCTCGGCTACGGCCGCGGATACCAGTACGACCACAACACGGAAGACGCGTTCTCGGGGCAGAACTACTTTCCCGACGGCATGGCGCGCCAACGCTTCTACACACCGTCGGCGCGCGGCTTCGAGAAGGACGTGCAAGCGCGGATCGCGTACTGGGACCGCCTGCGGGCAGCCAAGGGGCAGGCATGAGCAGCGAAGCGGCGGTGCTTGGCGCCTTTACGGTCGCTGTTGGCAGCGCGGAGGCCGGCCTGCGGCTCGACCGCTGGTTCAAGCGCCACTACCCGCAAGTCCCGCATGCGTTGCTGGAGAAATGGTTGCGAACCGGCCAGGTGCGCCTCGACGGCAAGCGCGTCACCGCCGGCGTGCGGGTAGAAGCGGGGCAGAGCGTGCGCGTGCCGCCAGTGC
>JBATPX010000242.1:0-37087 GCA_049291695.1 Defluviicoccus sp. | reverse complement strand
AGCGCGTCCTTCTCTCTCTCGCTCAGGCGGTATCGAAATGGCGGAGTCACTCATACGTTGAGTCAGATTCGCGCCGCCCGCGCAAGCGAAAAATACCGAAAAACGCCAACCCCGTGAGCTGTTACCTGATAAGTTCCGAAACGAGATCAACTGGAAAAGAACGACCACACACAGCGATAGCAAGACGTGGAGCCGTGTTTCAGACTATCTTTTATTCTACACAAAGAGCAACCAGTTTACTTGGAACACACCTAGAGAGCCGCATTCGGAAGAGTACGTAGCCAGCAAATACCGCCATGACGACAACGACGGGCGCGGGCCTTACAGGCTGGACAACATGACTAGTCCGAACCCCCGTCCAAACATGATGTATAAATGGAAAGGTTTCCAATACCCGGCAAAAGGGTGGCGCTATGCTAAAGACACGATGGCCCTGCTCGATAGTGAAGGGCGCATCTGGTACCCGCGAAACAAAGACGGCAGCCTCGACACAAGCAAGCGGCCCCAGCTGAAGCGCTATCTCAAGAAAATGTCGGGCGGAGTCATGGGGACAATGTGGACAGATATATTTCCGATCAATTCACAGGCGCAGGAGCGCTTGGGCTATCCGACACAGAAGCCTCTTGTTCTGATGGAGCGCATTCTAGAGGCGTCGAGCAACCCCGGCGACGTGGTGCTGGACCCGTTCTGCGGGTGCGGCACGACCGTTCACGCCGCGCAGAAGCTAGCGCGGCAGTGGATTGGAATCGACATCACGCACCTTGCGATATCCCTGATCGAAAAGCGCCTGAACGACGCCTTTCCGGGCATCAAGTACGAGGTGCACGGCACGCCCAAGGACCTAGGAGGAGCGCAGGCGCTCGCGCAGGCCGACAAGTACCAGTTTCAATGGTGGGCTGTCTCTCTGGTGGGCGCAGTGCCCTACGGCGGGAAAAAGAAGGGAGCCGATACCGGCATAGACGGGCATATATATTTCAAGCCGGACGGCAAGACGACCGAAAAGGCCGTCGTTTCCGTCAAGGGCGGCGGCAATGTCAGCGTGGCGATGATACGCGATCTAGGCCATGTCATAGACCGGGAAACCGCCAAGGTCGGGGTTTTTATCACTCTGGCTGAGCCGACCGGCCCCATGAAAACCGAGGCCGTCAAGGCCGGGTTCTATGAGACGGAGTACGGGAAGTTTCCGAAGATTCAGATTCTGACCGTCAAGGAGTTGTTCGAAGGCAAGAAACCGCAGTTGCCTTGGCGCGACCCGCAAGCCTTCAAGAAGGCGAAAAAAGAGGACACGACCAAACAAGGTCGCTTCATGCTCATTTAGCGTGATAACTGCCAAAACCGGCGAAAAGGAAGAATTGCCACCACCCTTTAGCGCGATCAAGGGCCTTGAGAATTCAAAGGCTTAGCCATCCACAAAAAACCGCGCAAAAGGTTTCCCTTTTGCCGCAGGGCAGGGACAGGGCGAATCCGCCAAAATCCAGCTATCCACAAGCAATTGCGTGACAACAAAATCCCGGTTGCCTGAAAGATCAATAAAGTCGAAACTGGATCGTAACTGCTCACGTGGTTGGCATGACGAAGCAAGACGGCTGCGTAACTTCGCGCTAAAGTCGTTATTCCGGCACCGCGTGCGGTCACTATAATCGCAAAGAGAGCGAAATGCGCTGTCGTTGCCATCAAAAGCCAACCACGTGAGCAGTTACACTGGATCAGTGCTAGAATAGGCAGAAGGGAACCCTTTCAAGATACGTCTGGTTTTTATCGCTATTGCATCGACGTTGTTTATTTCACCGACTTTCGCCGCCGACTGCACTCTTGCTGGCGGAGCCGTGTGCAACGGCGTTCCGTGCGGCGGCGAGCCGCGCCCGGAAGGCTACATGTTCTATAACATCGACCAAAAGGCCCCTCAGCACGACTGCCGCGGCTTGACGGTGCGCAACTTGGCCGGCCGGCGTTCGTCGTCTGGGCGAGCGCGGGCCGGCCTTTATTTGTCCGCAGTCTCACGGCGGGATTGCAGCGCTGCCGGCATGGCGGCCGTCAGGAAGTGGGCAAATTTGCCCACTTAAGCAGCCGGCGGCAGCGCGGCCGGCGGGTGGCGACATGGTGGCCTTTCGAGCGGTTGATTGGAGTAAGTTTGGAGTAAGTCGGGCGGCGCGCTTGCTTAACCCCTTGTTATTCCTGGCGTCCCCTAGGGGATTCGAACCCCTGTTGCCGCCGTGAGAGGGCGGTGTCCTGGGCCTCTAGACGAAGGGGACTTCGCTGGCCGCTCCACGCACGTATGTGTATCAGCGCTGATGCGGCCGGATCAAGCTTCGGTTCAAGGATCGGCCGCCGGGTGCAGCCCTAACCATCCGCGCGCGCCTCGCCCGAGAGCGGCGGGAAGGCCTGATCCCGGCCCGGCGCGGTGCGGACGGCCGGATTGTATTTCAGGCAGTTGGGCACGCAATCGCATTCGAACGCGATCTTCATCGGCGCGATCCGGCCCTCATTCTTGAGCTGAAACAGCCGCGGCACCACCTTATCGCGCAGGCCTTCCGGATCGATCGTGTTGACGTAGATGCGGGTGCCACCCTCGAAGCCGGCCGGGTTCGAAATGCGCCACTTGATCTGCACCCGCCAGGGCATCGCGACGTCGGCATCGGGCGGCTTGTAGTGCCACTCCTCGTTGCACGGAATCCCCGGTCCCATTGCCGCGTGGCAGGCATGCACCAGGTCAGATACGCCGCGCAGCTCGTCGGCCGAGTGGTTCCAGGGCTGCGAGCGCGGGCTCTTGGAATAGATTTCCAGCGTCGGGAAGCGATGGCCGAAGCCGGCAAAGGCGATCGCGTGCTCGTTTTCGGCGAACACCAGATTGCGGTAGCCGGCGAAGTTGACTGCCGCCTCGTTGTAGATGTTGGGGTTGGCGCGCGCCAAGCGGATCTCCAGCTCGTTGTACGCGCCGCGGTCATCGAGCGCGACCAGCTGCTTGTGCAGATGGTCGAACGAGGCGCCCGCCGGCGCCAGCCAGTTCTGGAACACGGCTGTGAAGCGAACGTACCGGTTGGCGAGGTAGATATCGCGCAGCGCTTCGACGGTGAAGCGGAAGTATTGGTAGTGCTCCTCGGGCGTGAGCGTGCCGGAGCTCACCAGCTGCTTGTCGTGCTGGGCACCCGCCTCGAAATGGCGCCGCGCGATGATCAACTCGTGGCCGCCGGCGAAGAAGGCATCGGCAAGCGCGAACTTCTCCGCATCATCCATTGCGGCGATCGCGGCCGGCTCCAAGCCGCAAAGCTTGAGGCGGAACTCGATGCGATCACGCACGTGCCGGCGGCCGGCTTCGCTCGCCAGGTACGCATCGCGCCGCGCCTGCAGCGGCGCCGGCATGCGGTAGCCGTAATTCTTGGCCCAATAGTCGTAGGAGACGATCTCGAACAGGTTGGGGATGCGGCGGAACGCCCACTCCGTCGAGAACAACGCGTCCGCCTTGAGATCGCGCACGGTCTCGAAGGCTGATGCGCGCCGCACGAGGCGCGCCTTTTCGGGCGGCGTTTCGAGCAGCCGCTTGGCGCAAAAGGCGCAGTGCGCGTCCGTTTGCGCTGGATCGAGCGGCTGGCCGGGTGCCTCGTGGCTGCCGAGCGGGCGGATGCCGCGGCCCGGCACCGTCCACACTTCCGTGCCGGTGAACGGGTTGATCTGCTTGACGGTTCCGTCCGCCATCCTGCTGAGGTAGGTGGCGGGCGCTATCAGCTCCGGCAGCATGACGATTCGGTTCCCGGCTCCTGGTCGTGTGCGGTCGTGCGCGGTATCATCCCGGCGGCGCTTGCGATCGGCAGCGGCGCGAAATCGGCCCTGCCCCGATCATAGCGCCAGGCGCGGATCTGCGGTCGGTCAGCGCAGCCGAGGCCGATGATCAGCCACACGAGCTCCGGTTCGTAAACCAGGCTCACGTCGCGCGCCGAAGGCTCGGCTGTGGCTCGCGGATGCGAATGGTAGTGGCCGATGATGGCCTCGCGGCTGCCGCGCAACGCGCGCAGCAGGGAGAAGTGCAGCTGCGGGTCGATCTCGAACGACGATGCGGGCGCTTCGCGCGTGACGTTGCGGCTGGGAGCGATGCGGCTGATGACGGCCGTGCCGCCCTCGATGGTTTGGCCGACGAGGAGACCGCAGCATTCGTGCGGATGCGCCGCCTGGGCGGCCGCGATGAGCGCGTGACGGAGCGCATCGGGCAGGACGATCATGGCTCAAAGCGCAGGCTGCCCAGCATCCGGCCGGTGCGCACCTCGATAAGCCAGATCCGCGCGCAGGTGCCGGCGGGCCCGGTGCGGAGATACAACAGACCGCCGTCCGGATGCATCTCGACGGGCGTGCAACCGGCCGGCAGCTGGACCAGGACATCGCCGAAGCCTTGGGCGTCGGCGGCGGGCGACGGCTCGGTAGCGTCGGCGGCGGGCAATGGCTCGGCGGCCGGCAGCGAGGCCCCTGTCGCTTCGTCGTGCAGCGCGGGTGAAGCGGCGACGGTCGCATCGCGGGCCTTGAAAAGGCGAAACTCAGGGTTCGTAATGCGCATGTAGAAGCCGAAGCCGAGGAGAATGAAGGCGATGACGATCAGGACCCCCATCCCGTAGACGAGACCTTTCAGTGCCTGCATCGTCGCCCGAGCCGCCGCTGTTGATTGACGTTCTCCCTTACACCGTGGCGGTCGCACCGGACAAGGCCGGCCTGCGCCTCGACAGGCTGCTCGCAGGCGCGCTGCCCGCCCTCTCGCGCGCCCGCGTGCGGCTGCTGATCGTGGGTGGCCACGTGCAATTGAGCGACGGCGAAGCGGTGTTCGCGCCCGACCGCCGGGTCCGCCCCGGCGAGAGCTTCGTTGTCCGGGTACCGGAAATCCCGCCATTCGTGACCGCGCTTCCGGCGGCGCAGCCGATGCCGCTTGCGATCGTGTACGAGGACCCGCACCTGATCGTGCTCGACAAGCCGGCCGGCCTCGTTGTTCACCCCGGCGCTGGCAATGCGGACGGCACGCTCGTCAATGCGCTCCTCGCCCATTGCCCTGGCCATCTGTCCTCGATTGGCAGCCCGTTGCGACCGGGGATTGTCCACCGACTGGACAAGGACACGAGCGGCCTCCTCGTGGTGGCGAAGACGGATGCGGCGCACCTCGATCTGGCGCGCCAGTTCGCGAGGCACAGCGTCAAGCGGGCCTACTGGGCGCTCGTCTGGGGCGAGCCTATTCCGGCGGAGGGTCGGATTGATCATCCGATTGGCCGCTCGCCGCAGGTGCCGACGAAGATGGCCGCGGTCGTGCGCGGCGGCAAGGCGGCCGAGACGCGCTATCGGACGCTGCGCCGCTTCGGCACGCTTGCGAGCCTGCTTGAATGCCGGCTTGCAACCGGCCGCACCCATCAGATCCGCGTCCATATGGCGGCGATTGGCTATCCGCTGATTGGCGACCGCGTTTACGGTGGCACCGCGCGTCTACCCGCCGGCTCCGGCTGCCCACGGGATGTCCGCGACGCTGCTGAGGCACTGGCCGGCCAAGCGCTGCACGCCCTCGAGCTCGGCTTCATCCATCCGGCAACCGGCAATGAAATTTCGTTTACCGCGCGGTTACCCTTACATATCAGAGCGTTGATAAGTGTTTTAGAGGTTCACTAAATTTGCAATAGCGGCATGATTTATGCTATGATAATGATATTCATGAGCGTCCGGTCCACGATCAAAGGTGGGGACCACGAGTGGCGCCGGCCGCGGAACGGAGCTTGAGTGAGCATCGGCGATGGCGAAGAGCGACCCGGAAGCAGCCGTAACGCCCGAACGCAATCTCGCGCGCTATCTGCAGAGTATCCGCAAGTACCCGATGCTGGAGGCCGATGAAGAGTATCGGCTCGCCAGGCAGTGGGTTGAGACCGCCGATGAGGCGGCGGCGCACCGCCTCGTCAACAGTCATTTGCGGTTGGTGGCGAAGATTGCGCTGGGCTACCGCGGCTACGGGTTGCCGCTCGGCGAACTGATCGCCGAGGGCAACATCGGCATGATGCAAGCGGTCCTGCGCTTCGATCCGGAGCGCGGGTTCCGGCTCGCCACATACGCCATGTGGTGGATCCGCGCGGCGATCCAGGAATACATCTTGCACTCCTGGTCGCTGGTGAAGATCGGCACGACCGCCTCGCAGAAGAAGCTGTTCTTCAATCTGCGCAAGCTCAAGGGTCAGATGCAGGCAATCGACGGCGGCGACCTGTCGGCCGCGCACGTCACCGCCATCGCGCAGCGCTTGTCCGTGCCCGAGCAGGATGTTGTGCAGATGAACCGCAGGCTCTCAAGCCCCGATGCATCTCTGAACACGCCCGTCCACGACGAGAGCGAGGGCGAGTGGCAGGATTGGCTCATCGACGGCGGCGACAGCCAAGAGGATCGTCTGGCCGACCACGAGGAGGCTTACGGCCGGCGCCTCTTGCTTGCTGGTGCACTCAAGACGCTCTCCGAGCGCGAGCGACAGATCATTGCCGAACGGCGCCTGAAGGAGGAGCCGACGACGCTCGAGTCGCTGAGCCAGCGGTTCGGCATTTCGCGCGAGCGGGTGCGCCAGATCGAGGTCCGCGCGCTCGAAAAACTGCAGAAGGCAGTGCGCAACGCCCTGATTTCCGGCCGGCTGGCGCACTCCTTCTGACGACGAGCCCCCCTGACAACGAGGGCGCCCGGCCCGCTTCAGTTCGCGCACGCCGTCAAGAGCTCCGGCAGGTCCGCCATCTGGCTTAACACGGCGTGGGCGCCAGCGGCGCGCAGGAGCCGAGCGTGGTCAGTACCGCAGTGGCTGCCGCCGACGAAGCCCAGCGCTCGCATCCCGGCGGCTCGGGCGGCGCGGATGCCGGCTTCCGAATCTTCGACGACGGCGCACGCGTCTGCAGCCACGTGCATCGCGCGGGCAGCGAACAGGAACAGATCCGGCGCCGGCTTGCCGTGGCGGACCATGTGCGCAGAGAAGAGATGCGGTGCGAACAGCGGCAGGAGACCGGTAAGGCCGAGGGTAAAGCGGATCTTTTCCGGCGCGCCAGATGAAGCGACGCATTTGGGCACCGTCAGCGTGCTCGCCACCGCCGCAACGCCGGCGATCGGTTGCAACGACTGACGGAACGCCGCGAAATCTCGTTCGCGAACGCGGGCGACGAAATCCTCCGGCAGCGGCCGGCCCAGGTCTGCCTCGATCGCGGCGATCACCTTCGCCATCGCGATGCCGGTGAAGCGGCGCAGGCAGTCGGCGGCGGTCATCGGCAGGCCCAGTTCGCTGACGGCGGTTGCCATCACGGTGGCGGCGATCGGCTCGGAATCGACGAGCACGCCGTCGCAGTCGAAGATGACGAGGCCGGGCACAGCGCCCGTCATGCGCCGAAGTCCTCACCGCCAAGGTCGTGGCGGACGATGTGGCTCAAGAGCCCTCGGGCGCCGGTTTCGATCAACTGGAACATCTGGCGGAAGGCTTCCGGTCCGAGGGAATAGGGATCGCCGACCTCGCGGCGGCCGGCATCGGGTGCGAAATCGAGGAACAGCCGCAACCGCTGCTCGCGCCCCTGCGGACAGAAGCCGACGAGTGCTTCAAGGTTACGGAGATCCATCGCCAGGAGGTAGTCGAACCGGTGGAAGTCGTCGGGCCCGGCTTGGCGCGCGCGCAGCCCCGACAGATCGATCCCGCGCCTCAGCGCTTCGGCCTGCGCGCGCAGATCGGGCGGGTGGCCCAGGTTCCACCCACTGGTGCCGGCACTATCGGCCGTCACCCGGCGTGCGAGGCCGCGCCGTTCAACCAGGGCGCGAAACACGCCCTCCGCCGCCGGCGAGCGGCAGATGTTCCCGAGGCAGACGAACAGAACGTTGACCAACGCGGAAACTCCCTTAGGCTCTTTGCGCGCAAGATGCAGTTTGCGGTCGGAGGAGCGAGCATGAGTAACACCACGAGCACGGAGAGCAAGATCGTCATCCTGACCGGCGCCGGCATCTCTAAGGAATCAGGACTCGATACCTTTCGCTGCACCGACGGCATCTGGTCGCGCGTCAACCTCGAGGATGTGGCGACGCCGGAAGGCTTCGCCCGCGACCCCGAACTCGTGCACGCTTTCTACAACGCGCGGCGGGAGAAGTTGAGCGATCCCGCCGTGCAGCCGAATGCCGCGCACGCAGCGCTCGCTCGCCTGGAGGCCGAGTGGCCGGGCGAGGTTCTGCTCGTCACCCAAAATATCGATGACCTGCACGAGCGCGCCGGCAACCGGGAGATCATCCACATGCACGGCGAGCTGAACAAGGTGCGCTGCCAGACGTGCGCGCATCTCGTCGTGTGGCCCGACGCACTGACCGTGGAGCATGCCTGCACCGCGTGTGGCCGCAGGGGCACACTGCGGCCGCATGTCGTCTGGTTCGGCGAGATGCCGCTCGAGATGGAGCGGATCTATGATGCACTCGGTCAATGCGGCCTGTTCCTCTCGATCGGCACCTCGGGCCAGGTTTATCCGGCTGCAGGCTTCGTCAGCCACGTGCGGATGTACACCCGCGCGCGGACGGTCGAGCTAAACCTCGAGCCCTCGACCGGCGCCACGCTGTTCGCCGAGGCCTTTTACGGGCCGGCGACCGACGTCGTGCCGGCATTCGTGGACCAGTTGCTGGCGCGGCGAACGTAGGTCGTCTCGTACGGGGTAAGCGCGCGCGACCCTGCGAAAAAGCCACCCCTAATATTTACTCGTCTTGCACACACAACTGTTATACGATACGCGTCGTTCCGCTGGTTCGGAACCACACCCCTTTTCAGCCAACGGAGTCTGTCGTGAGGGCAGCAGCATGAAGCGAGGCACCGGGTCCGGCGCCTGTCAGCCGGTGAACGGAACCAATGACGACGAGCGCCAGAACGTGCTCGACCGCCGCAGCGGTCAAGACCGACGGCACTCAGGCGAGCACGCCGAGCCTTCGAGCGAACCCCGCAGCTATGGTTTCCGTGATTTCGAGCCCCGCCGAGACAACCAGGATCGCCGCCTCTACGGCATCGACGGCGGTCGGCTGAACGGCGACGAACCTCCGGATGAGCCGGCGAACGACCCGGCCGAGCCGGAGACAGGGGCCGACGATCCCTTGGACGGTCTGTTGCCGCTTAGCCCGGACCAGCTGCGAACGCTGTTGCGCAAGGATGGCCGCTGAGGGGCGGCCAGCGCTCCCTCAGCGCAGCCGCGCCGCGACCCGCAAGCGAAGCGCGTTCAGCTTGATGAAGCCCTCGGCGTCGCGCTGGTCGTAGACCGAATCGGCCTCGAAGGTGGCAATGCTTTGGTCGTAAAGGCTGAAGGGTGACTTGCGGCCGGTGACGATGACGTTGCCCTTGTAGAGCTTGACGCGCACGGTGCCGGTGACGCGCACTTGCGTTGCGTCGATAAGCTTTTGCAACGCCAAGCGCTCGGGCGAGAACCAGAAGCCGTTGTAGATCAGCGCGGCATAGCGCGGCATCAGCTCGTCCTTCAGGTGTGCCGCCTCGCGGTCGAGGGTGATGCTCTCGATCGCCCGGTGCGCGGCGAGCAGGACCGTGCCGCCGGGGGTCTCATAGACCCCGCGCGACTTCATGCCGACGAATCGGTTCTCAACCAGGTCCATACGGCCGACACCATTGGCGCCTGCGATCTCGTTGAGCCGTTCAAGCAGGGCGGCAGGCGTCATCGCGACGCCGTCGAGCGCCACCGCGTCCCCGCTCTCGAAGCCGATCTCGATCGATGAAGGCGTGCCGGGCGCAGCCTCCGGCGCGACCGAGCGGCGGAACATCGCCTCGTCCGGCTCGACCCAGGGATCTTCGAGCGCGCGGCCCTCGTAGGAGATGTGCAAGAGGTTGGCATCCATCGAATAGGGGGGCTCGCCCTCCTTGTCGGAGGGGACCGGGATCTGATGCCTTCGGGCATAATCGAGCAGCGTCGCGCGCGAATTCAGGTCCCACTCGCGCCACGGCGCGATGACGCGGATGTCAGGCGCCAGCGCATAATAGGTAAGCTCGAAGCGGACCTGATCGTTGCCCTTGCCGGTGGCGCCGTGGGCGACCGCATCGGCGCCGACCGCACGCGCGATCTCGATCTGCCGCTTGGCGATCAGCGGCCGCGCGATCGAGGTGCCCAACAGGTAGGCGCCTTCGTAGAGCGTGTTGGCGCGGAACATCGGAAAGACGTAGTCGCGCACGAACTCCTCGCGCAGGTCCTCGATGAAGATGCGCTTGACGCCCATCATCTCGGCCTTCTGGCGCGCTGGTTCGACCTCCTCGCCCTGGCCGATATCGGCGGTGAAGGTGACGATCTCGCAGCCGTACGCATCCTTGAGCCAGCGCAGGATGACCGACGTATCGAGACCGCCGGAGTACGCGAGAACCACCGTCTTGACCTGACCGCCCATACCCTGATCGTCCCTGTTCCAAATGTTCTTGAGAGCGCCGGAGTATAGGCGAACGCGGCTTCCGCTCAAGGACGGCGGGCGGAAGTGGGCAGGCGGCACTGCCGGTCTGTCGTTCCTAGCGCCCGTGCCGCTCCACCTCCGGCAGGCGGGTGGCGGGGGGTGTGTTGCGGCTGCGATGCGCGCAGATCACGCCGTCAATGATCACCATGCCGATGCCGGGCAGATCGCCGGCCTCGATGCTTTTCAGCAATGTCGGTGCCGCCGAGTGCTGGGCTAAGTCCATGATCACGAGATCGCACGGCCGGCCCGGCGCGATAATGCCCTGCGCCAAGCCGTGGATGCGTGCCGTGTTGCCGGTGGCAAAGCACAGCGCGATCTCGGCCCCGATCTCGCCCAGGCCCGCCAGCATCGCGATCAGGCGGAGAAGCCCAAGCGGCTGCACGCCTGAGCCGGCCGGCGAATCGGTGCCGAGGATGACGCGCTCAAGCTGCCCCAGCTCCTTCGCCAGGCGCAGCGCGTGCAGCGCGGCGGTCAGGTTACCGTTGTGCACCAGCTCGATCGCACGCGTGCAGCGCTCGCACAGGCACGTGATCTGGGCCAACGGCAGCGCGGTGTGGCCGCCGTTGATGTGGCCGATGACGTCGGCATCGGCCTCCAGCACCACGTCCTTGTCGATCAGACCGGAGCCGGGAATGGACGGGCCGCCGGTGTGGATGGTCGAACGCATGCCATATTTTCGTGCCCACGCGACCATCTGCTTCGCCTCCTCGGCCGCCTTGACGCTGCCAAGCCCGACCTCGCCCAAGAGCGTGACGCCGGCCGCTGCCAGCTCGGCGAAGTCGCTCTCCACCATGCCGTGTTCGACCACCGGAGCACCGGCGAGCACCTTGACGCCTGCCGGCCGGGCGTTGGCGAAGGCGCGCTGGGCCGTAATCGCATGCGCCTTGAGACCGGTGATGTCCTTCGGCCGGCCGGGCAGGTGCACCTCGCCGGCGGAAATCATGGTCGTCACGCCGCCGTTCAAGGCGCTGTCGATCCAGCCGAGCTGGTTCTGCCGCGGTGTCCAGTCACCAAACACCGGGTGGACGTGGCTGTCGATCAGGCCCGGCGCGACGGTAGTCCCGTGGGCATCGATCAGTGTCGCAGCACCAGCCAGATCGAGTTCGTCCGCACGGCCCACGGCGGTGATGATCCCGCCCGCGGCGACAACGGTATCGGCGTCGAGAATTGGCCGTTTCAAGTCGCCGCTGATGAGGATGCCGATGTTGCGGATGACCAGCTTCGCTACCGTTGTCTCGCTCATTGCTGCTTCGTCCCGTCTTGTATTTGCCGCTTCGGTTCTAGCCAGCACTACGGGCGCTGCCAAGATTGGCGAAATCTTCGGTAATCAAACGTGACTTGGTACCAACAAGGTGCTGATTTTAAGAAGCAAGTGCGTGTGACTGGAAGGACAGCATGACATCCTTGGCTGAGACGACACGATCGACCGTTTCCGCTGGCGCAGCGGCAGCGAACCCGCGCCGTTACGGCGGCATCAATCTGCCGTTGACCGGCGCGCTCAAGGTCTACGCGCGCATTCGCCAGCGCACGCTCGATGCCGAGGATGTCGCTGATTGCCAGCGCCGTGAGCTGCGCAAGCTGGTCCAGGCCGCGGCCGCGACCCGCTTCGGCCGCGATCACGATTTCGCCGGCATTCGCACCATCGCCGACTATCAGGCGCGCGTCCCTTTGCGGACCTACAATCAGCTTTGGGACAGCTATTGGAAAGATGCTTTCCCGCGGCTGGTGGATTGCACCTGGCCCGGCACGATGGCGTTCTTCGCCGTCTCGTCGGGAACCGCCACCGGCAAGGTGAAGTACATCCCCTGCTCGCAGGAAATGGTGCGCGCCAACCGCCGCGCTGCGATCGACATCTTTGTCCACCACGTGCGCAACCGCCCGCACACCAAGGTGTGGAACGGCAAGTGCTTCGTGCTGGGCGGCTCGACGGCGTTGACGGAGCAAGCGCCGGGCGTGCGCTCCGGCGACATCAGCGGCATCGCCGCCGCCGAGAAGCCGTGGTGGGCCGGTCTCGGCTACTTTCCCGGCAAGGATCTGACCTACATCACCGATTGGGAGGAGAAGATCCGCCGCCTGGCGCCGATGGCGCTTGAGGAGGATATCCGATTCTTGAGCGGGGCCCCCGGCTGGCTCTCGATCCTGTTCGAGCGGCTGGCCGCCCTGCGGCCGGAGAGCGGCGGCCGAATCGCAGATCTGTTCCCCAATCTGGAGCTCCTCGTGCACGGCGGCGTCAGCTTCGCCCCCTATCGCAGCCGCTTCGAGAAGCTGATGGCGGGCAGCCGCGCCGAGCTGCGCGAGGTCTATCCTGCCTCGGAAGGTTTTGTCGCCATTGCCGATCGCGGTCCGGGCGAGGGCTTGCGGGTGATCGCCGATAACGGTCTGTTCTATGAGTTCGTTCCGGTGAGCGAACTGGGCGGGCCGAACCCCACCCGGCACTGGATCGGCAGCGTCGAAACCGGCGTCGATTACGCGATCGTGCTCACGACCTGCGCCGGCCTGTGGAGCTACGTCATCGGCGATGTCGTCCGTTTCGTGGATACGCGGCCGCCGCGGCTGATCATAACGGGCCGCACCTCGTACATGCTGTCATCTTTCGGCGAGCACTTGACCGGCGACCTGGTTGAAGCGGCTGTGCTCGCGGCAGCACGCGAGATCGGCCGCGAAGTCAGCGAGTTTGCCGTCGGTACCGCATTCTCGGCCGACCGCAACTCGCTTGGCCATCATGTGTACGTGGTTGAGTTCAGTGATCGAGAACGGCAGCCCGAGCGCGCCGACGCCTTCAGCCATGCCGTCGACCGGATTCTGCAGGAGCGCAACGAGGATTACCAGGAACGCCGCGCGGTTGATGTCGGCGTCGGCGCACCGGTCGTGCATGCGGTGCCGCCGGGTACCTTTGCCGCCTGGATGAAGAGCATCGGCAAGCTCGGCGGCCAGAACAAGGTGCCGCGTGTGATCGGCGATCCGTCGCTGCTGCAGGGCCTGCTGGAGTTCATCAGACGGGCCGGCTAGCGCGCGAACGGGGGTTCAGGCCCGGGCCTTCAGCGTCATGACGTGCGGGAATTCAGCCGCGACCGTCTCGCGGAGCAGCGGCATGCGAATGTACTGCCGGCGCAGCCACAGCCCGATCTGATCGGCATAGTTTGCGCTGCCGAGCCAGGCATCCTGCCCGCCCAGGATGACGAACCAGTTGGCATCCGGATCGCCGAGGTCGGATATGTGGCGGGCCATCTGGCCAAAGGTGGCGGCGTGTCGGCGGTTGACCAAACCATGCGCCATTTTCATCGGCGTTTGGCGCGATCCGCCGACAGGAAGGTCCTCGACCACGAACGCGCGGCCGATCAGCGGCAACCGGGCGAGCGTATGGCCGATCCGCAAGCGGTGCATGTCGCCCCACTGGCGGTAGCGCGCCGCATCCCGTTCAGCTTTGGCGACCGCCCGGCGGAGGATTTTGTTGCGCTTGGCAGGCCTCATCGCCGTCATGTCGCGCAACAGAAACGTCGTCAGATAGCTCCATTGTCCCAACAGATCAGGCAGGTCGGCCTGTCGTTTGCCGCCGTAAAGGGGCGGCACCAGGCGATAGAGGAGCGTCTCGAAGGTGACGGCGCCGAACGCATCGGCGGCGTAGTCGCCGTTCCAGCGGCTGAGACGACGCAGGAACTTGTCCGGCCGCACCGCGAGGTTCAGAGCCTCGATCTGCTGCGCCAGCTCACCCGCTACCTTCGCCGCATCCGGGGCATTGGTATCGGTCTGGATGGCCTTGAGGTCATCGATAGAGATCTTTTCGTGCACGCGCAGGAGACCGTAAAGCCGGCGGATGCGGTCATCGGCGCCGAAGGTGAAGCCGATCGGCACGTCGGTGCCGACCGGGCGGTCGTTTGCCGAAGCGAGTACGCCTTCCGGCGGGTTGACCACCCACGGCAATTCGGTCGCGCACTGGAAGCCGCGCCAGTGTGTGCCCGGATCGGCTGCGTTCAGGACCGGGTCGTCCTTTGGAAACGGCGCCCGCAAAGGGGCGCGGACGGCCATGATCTTGCCGATGTTTCCGGCCCGATCGGCAAACACCATGTTTTGGCCGGAGACGGCATAGGTGGCAAACGCGGCGCGGAACTCATCCGGGGTGCGGGCGCGAGCCGCCTTCAGGAACGCCGTCAGCTCGTCGCTCGGCTCGTGGCCGACCCAGCGCAGCGCAAGCGGCCGGCCGCGGATGTTCAAGGCTTTGGCGTCATTAATGATGGGGCCAAACGGTGTGCGGCGGATCTTGTGCCGGCTCGGTCGCCAGAAGCGGGCCTTGATCGTGGTCTCGCTGGTAACGGTCTGCTCGGCCGGCAGGTCGCCGACGTCGTAAAGGTCAGTGGACGATGCCCGCATGTTGGTGCCGCCCCAGGCGAGATCGGGGTTGCGGCCCAGCATGATGATCGGCAGCCCCGGGACCATGAAGCCTGCGACGTGGAATGAGGGCGAGCGCAGCCCCGCCAGCAGCCAGAGCGACGGCAACGACAAGCCGAGATGGGGGTCGTTGGCCAACAGCGCCGCCCCGCTGGCGCTCCGCTGCGGCGCCACCGCGAACGAATTGGATCCCGCCCGGCCGGCGCCGACCAGCAGATCCTCCAGCATCCCCGGCGTGCCATCGGCGTGCGCGCCCGGCGTCGGGCTGTCGCCGGCTTCGATCGTCCGGTTCCACAGCCGCGTGAAACCCGGCCGGGCCCGCCGCGGCAGCAGCGACATGTACGTGATCCAGGTGAAATCGGTGCTGGCGAGCCGCGAACCCGCCAGCAGCGTGGCGATGGTGTGGCGCTCTGGCTTGAGGCCCAGGAGACCGAACTCGGGCGGCAGGTCGGTCATCCGCTCATTGTAGCTGTTGATCCCGTCGAGGAAGGCCCCGCAGTAGAAGCGCGTCTCGTCGGGCAGCGTGCGCTCGATCTCGGGCACTGCGGCGCCGTAATCGAGGATGCGCAAGGCATGGTCGAGCCGTTTGGCGAGCGGCCCGAAAACCTCCGCCAGGCGCCCCTGGAAAAAGTGGATGAAGAGAGCGATCTGCGGGCCACGCAAGTGGGCGTGCACCATGCCGAGGGCAAAGAACAGGTCGTGATCGCTCTCGGCGTCGATGAACGGCACCTGATAGTCGTTCCAGCGGATCGTCACGTCCTTCTCGACCGCCAAATCCGCGGTCGGGAAAGCCGCGAGCCGCTCCGCGGTCGAGACTTGTGGTGGTCGCAGAGCACGCAGCACGGCGCGCAGAACGCTCATCGCTTCCCCTCGTGTGTCGCGGCTGATCCGCGGCGGAAGGTGTTGGGACTGTCGCGATATCCCGTTCCCCGGCGGCGGTCAATCCGCTGTGACGGGTACGCGCGATGCGAAGAACCGGCTGTGACGCCGAATGCCCATCCGGGCGCGGGTGTTGCAGCGGGCACCGGAACGGCTTAACCAGAGGCAGGACGGGCATCGGCCTGCGGGCCCGTCCTGTTGAACCCATTGCCCGCGGGACCAAAGGTGCGGGCGGGGCAGCCGAGGGCGACGATGATCGCGATACTGCGCATCTTCTTCCGCGAAAAGGTAGCCAATCCCTGGCTGGTGCTGGCGTGCCTGTTTCTCGCCGGGCTGGCCGGCGGGATCGGCATTGGCAGCCTCGTACCGCTGTTCTCGCTCATCACCAATCCGGACCAGGGAACCGACTCGCCCATGGGCCGGATCGTTGCCAATGGCCTTGGCTTTATTGGGGTTGCCCCGGAGCTTAAGTCCATCATCGCCCTCGTGGTCGGCGGCGTTGTGCTCAAGTGCCTGTTTACGCTCGCCGCCATGCGCTATGTCGCCTACGCATCGGCGATGGTGATCACCGAGCTGCGCGCCAAGCTCTTGCGCGTGCTGCTGAATGCCGAGTGGAGCCACTTCATTACCCAACCGGTCGGCATCATCGCCAATGCGGTGAGCCTGGAGACGACCCGCTCCGGCCGCCTCTACACGATGGCGGCGACGTTCCTCGCCAACGGCATTCAAGCGCTGATCTTCATCGGTGTCAGTTTGGTCGTGTCGTGGAAGCTGTCGCTGCTGGCGATTGCGTTCGGCGTCGGCATGGCGGCGGCGTTGCACTTCCTGGTTCGCCAGGCGAAGGAGGCGGGCCGGCGCGAAACAAAGCGCTCGCGCGAGCTCTTGACCTTCATCACGGATGCGTTCAACAGCATCAAGCCGCTGAAGGCGATGGACAAGCAGGGCCATTTTGCGCAGCTCTGCGAGAGCAAGAACCAGGCGCTCAACCAAGCCTTGCGCAAACAGATCTTCACCCAAGAGGCGCGGCGCAATCTCGAGGAGATCATCACCGTCGTCTGCCTGGGCGCCGCCTTTTACGCCGCCGTCACCGTCTGGGGCTATCCGCCGGCCGACGTGCTCATCGTGGGCGTGCTGTTGTCGCAGACGACGCGGAACATCGGCCGCATTCAGGACAACCTCCAGAAGGCGGTCGTCAACCAGAGCCCCTACCGCGCCGTGCGGCGGCTGATTGATTCGGCCAGCGCAGCGGAAGAGCACACCGGCGGTACTCGACCGGCGAAATTTGAAACCGGGTGCAGCTTTGAGCGCGTCAGTTTCGCCTATCCACAGAAGGAGGTGCTCAAGGACGTGAGCCTCGCGATCGCCGCCCGCCGGACCACTGTGTTGACGGGCCCTTCGGGCAGCGGCAAGACGACGCTCACCGATCTCCTGGCGGGGCTTTATCGGCCGCAGGCGGGCAGCATCCTGATCGACGGCGTGCCGCTCGCGGAGATCGACCTGCGCCAATGGCGCCAATGCATCGGCTACGTGCCGCAAGAGCTGATCCTGTTTCACGACTCGATCCTCGCCAATGTCACGCTTGGCGATCCGCGGCTGACCGAGGCCGACGTCCGCCGAGCCCTGGAGGCGGCCGGCGCTTGGGCCTTCGTTGAGGCGCTGCCCGAAGGGGTCAACAGCAGTGTCGGCGAGAAGGGGTTCAAGCTCTCCGGCGGGCAACGCCAGCGCATCGCACTTGCCCGCGCTCTCGCCACGCGGCCGAAGCTCCTGATCCTCGATGAGGTGACCAGCGCCCTCGATCCGGCAACGGAACGAGACCTCTGCCAGCGGCTGAAACGGATCGCGCGCGAGGTCACGATCGTGGCGGTAACGCATCGGCCCGCCTTCCTGGAGATCGCCGATGCGGTCTATCGGGTCGAAGACGGCAGGGTGTCTCCGGCGGCAGCGGTACATCCGAGCCCGGGAGCGTTCGAGCGTGCGGAGAGGGATGCGCCGGAGGCAGAGCGGCCGCGGGTCAGCGGCTGAGCGGCCCGGTCATGGAGGTCATGGCCGGCGGTGATTGCCTTCGTGCGGCTTAGGCTTAAACTCAATCGTTGCGGCCCATCGCCGCAGGGAGTCGTCCGATGCAGATGCTTGACCTCGACGCGTTTGCCCACACGCCGCTGCAACATGAGCCGTGCGACCACCTTGTCGTGCCCAATTTCGTCCGTGCGGAAGCGATCGATGCGATCAACCGCGACTTCCCCTTGATCGACAAGCCCGGCAACTTCGCACCGGAGGATCTCACATACGGTCCGGCATTTGCCGCGCTGCTCGGGGAGCTCCACAGTCCGGAGTTGCGCCGTGCCTACGCGGAGAAGTTCGGCTTCGACGTATCCGACTTCCCGCTGCAGGTGACGGTGCGCAAGTTCTCGGAAGCTTCGGACGGCAATGTCCACAACGACTCCAAAATGAAAATGATTACGACGTTGATCTACTTCAACAAGGACTGGCAGCCCGCCGGCGGCCGGTTGCGACTGATGCGCTCACCGAAGAACATCAACGAATACGCCGCCGAGGTGCCGCCAGAGGCGGGCACGCTGCTGACGTTTCGCCGCTCCGAAACCTCCTTTCACGGCTTTCTGCCCTACGAGGGTGAGCGCCGGTCGCTGCAGATGTACTGGGTCAAGCCGAAGCGGGATCACCGCGGCGAGAAGACGCTCACGCTCAAGAAACGGATCAAGCGGTTTTTCAAGGAACGGGCGCGCTAACGGCGGTCAACTCCGACGAAAGTGCCACTATGGCAGACGGAAAGCCCTGGCTCGAACGTTATTCGCCGCTTCTGGTCGCGGTTATTAGCGCATCTCTGGGCGCTACGGCTTCGCATTACTGGACACGAAGCCGGACGCTGGAAGAACAGGTTATCGTGCTCAGAAAATCTGCCTACGCGGATTTCCTCGAGGGGCAAAGCTTGCTTTGGGCCGGCAAGCAGGAAGAGGCGAACCCGCTGATCTTGAAGGCCAAGCTTGATATCCTTCTTACCAGCTCACGCAGCGTTGTTTGCACGATGGCGGGGTACTGGGTGGTCGCAAAGCAGTACGAGGCATGTCCCGATCCCGATCTCAGGAGGAAGGACGCCACGATCTACGTGGAGATGCGGCGAGAATTTTTCAAAACCCTCGAAATTCCTGGCTCGCCGGAGCTCAATGAGGCTGTCGTGGTGCCGTACCTTTGGTCCTGTACGATCGACGGGGGTAATTTTGAGCGGCTCTGCAGTGCAGCCGACTGAAACCCCTCCGTCGCTCAAATCGGCGCGGGCTACGCCCGCTTCAGCGGCTTGTACTTGAGCCGGTGCGGCTGGTCGGCGTCAGCTCCCAGCCGCCGATGGCGATCGGCCTCGTAATCCTGATAGTTGCCCTCGAACCAGACCACCTGACTGTCGCCCTCGAAGGCAAGGATGTGGGTGGCGATGCGATCGAGGAACCAGCGGTCGTGGCTGATGATCACGGCGCAACCGGCGAAGGCCAGGAGCGCCTCTTCGAGCGCCCTTAACGTATCGACGTCGAGGTCGTTGGTCGGCTCGTCCAGCAACAACGCGTTGGCGCCGGACTTCAGCATCTTCGCCAGATGCACGCGGTTGCGCTCACCACCGGAGAGGCCGCCCACCTTTTTCTGCTGATCGGCGCCGCGGAAGTTGAACTGGGCGACGTAGGCGCGGCTTTGTACCTTTCGCTTGCCGAGTTCGATCTCGTCAAGGCCGTCAGAGATCTCCTGCCAGACGGTCTTTTTCGGATCGAGCGCGTCACGGGATTGATCGACGTAGCCGAGCACGGTCGTCTCGCCGATCGTAAGCGTGCCCTGATCTGGCTTTTCCTGGCCAGTGATCATGCGGAACAGGGTCGTCTTGCCGGCGCCATTGGGGCCGATCACGCCGACGATGCCGCCCGGCGGCAGGCGGAAATTCAAGTCTTCGATCAGAAGGTTGTCGCCATAGGCCTTGCGCAGATGGGAGGCCTCGATCACCTGCTGGCCGAGGCGCGGACCGGCGGGGATGACGATCTGCGCCGTACCCATCTGCCGTTCGGCGGACTGGGCCAACAGGGCATCGTAGGCGGCGATGCGGGCCTTCGACTTCGCCTGGCGCGCGCGCGGGCTGGCGCGGATCCACTCGAGTTCGTCTGCGAGCGTCTTCTGCCGTGCCACGTCCTGACGCTCCTCAACCTCGAGGCGCTTCTGCTTCTGCTCGAGCCACGCAGAATAGTTGCCCTGGTAGGGAATGCCGCGGCCGCGGTCGAGTTCGAGGATCCAACCGGTGACGTTATCGAGGAAATAACGGTCATGGGTGACGAGAACCACTGTGCCCGGGTAATCCTTGAGGTGGCGCTCCAGCCAGGCCACGGATTCCGCGTCGAGGTGGTTGGTCGGTTCGTCCAGGAGCAAGATGTCGGGCTGCTCCAGCAGCAACCGGCACAACGCCACCCGCCGCCGCTCGCCGCCCGAGAGCGTGGCGACCGGGGCTACGCCGGGCGGGCAGCGGAGCGCATCCATGGCGATCTCGATCGTACGGTCAAGCTCCCAGGCGTTGGCGGCATCGATCTGCTCCTGCAGGTGGCCCTGCTCTTCCAGAAGCGTGGCCATCTGGTCGTCATCGAGCGGCTCGGCGAAGCGGGCGCTCAGCTCGTTGAAGCGCTCCAGAAGGTCTTTAGTCGCAGCCACGCCCTGCATGACGTTGCCCATGACGTCCAGCGCTGGGTCTAGCTGCGGCTCCTGCGGCAGAAAGCCGACGCGGACGCCTTCGGCCGGCCAAGCCTCGCCGGTGAAATCGTGATCGAGGCCGGCCATGATGCGCAGGAGCGTCGACTTGCCGGTGCCGTTGGCGCCGATGACGCCGATCTTGGCACCGGGGAAGAAGGACAGCGTGACCCCTTTGAGAACCTCCCGACCGCCCGGATAGGTCCGGCTCAGCCCCTTCATCACGTAGATATACTGGTAGGATGCCATGGCCTCACCTTCGCGATTGCCGGGAGCCGTGGCTGAGCCGCGGCGCGGGCGTTCTAGACCGGATCCATCCGCCGGCGCAATCGCCGGGGTGCTTCCCGCGCATGCAGGTGCGGCGGTTCCGGCCATTGACAACGCGCCCGCGCGCCAGCATTAAAAGCCTCTTTTTCGCGAAAGGTGCTATACTTACACATCGGGTCAAACACGCCGACGGGTCGAGCCGGCGGGAAGAAGAATGAGCGAGACCAGGGAGGAGGGAGTGGTGAAATCCATTCTCGTCGTCGAGGACGAACCCAATATCGTGCTATCCCTGCAATTCCTGATGAAAAAGGCAGGGTTCGAGGTGCGCGTCGCCAACGACGGCGAGGAAGCGCTGTCGCTCGTGCAAGATCGTGCGCCGGATCTGATTTTGCTGGACGTCATGATACCGAAGCGCGACGGCTTCGACGTCTGTCAGACCATTCGGGCCAACCCCGACTGGAAAGATGTTTACATCATCTTGCTGACCGCCAAAGGACGCGAGGTTGACCGGGAAAAAGGCATCGCGCTCGGCGCCAACGATTATGTGACCAAGCCGTTCTCAACCCGGGACTTGACCGAAAAGGTCAAGCAGATCCTCAGCGACGGGTGAGGCTCCGACCGGCCGTACCACAATGCGCCGCATGGGTCCCCGTCTCGCTCTGATCCTCACCTTTGCTTCGATTGCATTGGCCAGCGTGACTGCCGTTGTCGCCGGAACGTGGCTGATCGCCGAGGGGATGCCGGGCGCCAGCGACAAAACGATCTCCTTCCTGATCGCTTATGGCGGCGGTACCGCTGGGGTGCTGCTGGCTCTCATCGCAGTTTCATGGGCCTACCTCGATATCGTTCTCGTTCGCCCGCTGTTGGCGCTCGGCGAAGGCATCGACACCGTACTGCACGCCAATCCGGAGCACGAGATCGAGGTCGACGAACACCAGCTGGGCGGACTGCCGCGGGCGGTCAACGATCTGATCCGCCATCTTGCGATCGCCAAGAAAAACGTTGATGACAACGTGCGCCGGGCCACGCAGACGCTCGAGGACGAAAGGAACAAGCTCAGCACCATTCTGCGCGAGCTGCACGAAGGCGTGATCGTCTGCAACAACAACCACCGGATTCTGCTGTACAACAAGCGGTCGCTGGAGATCCTCCATATCAGCGGCACCATCGGTCTCGATCGCTCGCTGTTCGACCTGATGAGCCGGCAGCCGATCCTGCACGCCATCGAGAGGCTCAACAATTATCTCGCCAGCGGCCGCCACGCAGGTGGATCGGACGGTGCCAGCGTGCCGTTTGTCGGCGCCACGCTCGACAGCCGCTTCATGCTTGAGGGACGCCTGGGCCTCATCATCGATGCGGACGCCGCGCCGGCGGGCTATGTCCTTTCGTTCCAGGATGATACGGACGAGCTGGCGGCGCTCGGTCTGCGCGACCGGTTGTTGCGGGAGTCGACCGAAGGGCTGCGGGCGCCGGTTGCGAATCTGCGCGCGGCGGCGGAAATCCTCAGCAGCGCCCCGGAGTTGAGCCCCTTGGAGCAGACAGAGTTTAAGAAGGTTCTGCTTAAGGAAAGCAAACACCTGTGTGATCGTCTGGAAACCTTGTCGTCGCAGTACCGGGCCATTGTCACCAGCCATTGGCCGACGAGCGATCTCTACTCCGCGAATTTGTTCCAGACCATTCGCGGCCGGGTCAAGGAACAGCGCGGCGTCGAGGTGGTGATCGTCGGCATCCCCCAGTGGCTGCACGGCGACAGCTACAGCCTCGTCGAGTTGCTCGATCGTTTGGTTCTACGATTGCGCGCACACACCGGGGTGCAGACCTTCGATCTGGAGGCGGTTGCCGGCGAGAAGCATGTTTACGTCGATATCATCTGGCAGGGCGCGCCGATCGCGGCATCGGATCTGCACGGGTGGCTCGAGGATGCGGTGGAGGAGATGCTCGGCGGGCTGACACTGCGCGACGTGCTCGAGCGGCACAAGACCGATGCCTGGAGCCTCACCGGTGCTGATGGCCACGCGCGGCTGCGGATCCCGCTGCCGCCGGCTCAGCACATGGCCGTCGTCCAGGAACAGCGCAACCTGCAGCCGCGACCCGAATTCTACGATTTCGAGCTCTTGCGGCGGACGCCGGACCTGGGAGAACTCGGTCAGCGCTCATTGCGCTCGCTCAATTTCGTCGTTTTCGATACCGAGACAACCGGGCTTGCGCCCTCGGCGGGCGACGAAATCATCTCGCTGGCGGGGGTCCGGGTCGTCAATGGCCGCATTCTGACCGGCGAATCGTTCGACCGCCTGGTCGATCCGAGACGCCCCATCCCGCCGGAGTCGATCCGCTTCCACGGCATCACCGACGATGATGTCAAGGACAAGCCGCCGATCCAAATCGTCTTGCCGCAGTTCCGCAAGTTCGTCGGCGACTCGGTGCTCGTCGCCCACAACGCCGGTTTCGATCTTAAGTTCCTCAAGATGCGGGAAGGCGAGAGCGGCACCAGCTTCGAAATGCCTGTGCTCGACACGCTCCTGCTGTCGGCGTTCCTGCATGACCAGGCGCAGAAGCATTCTCTTGATGCGGTTGCACAGCGCTTCGGCATCCCGATTCAAGGCCGGCACCGGGCGCTCGGCGATTCGCTGATCACGGCCGGCGTATTTCTCAAGATGATCGAGCTCCTGACGGCGCGCGGGGTGACGACGCTCGATCAGGCGATTCAGGCCGGTCAGAGCGTGCTGAAGAAGCGGGCGTGGAAACCTCAGTTCTGAGCATGGCGGAAAAGGGCGGCGGCCCCTCTAGGGACGGAACAGGCGAGGTGCGAAATGGCAGCGCATGAACCCGATCACGCGGAACCGGTCGCGCAGCCGGCGCACGGACAAGTCAACGATCGGCTGGTCGCGCTTGCGGCCCTGGGGGCAGTGCTGTTCCACCCCCTTTTCGTCGGCTTGTTTTCTGAACCGGTGCTTGTCATGGGCATCCCGCTTCTGTTTCTGTACGTTTTTGGGGTGTGGGTGCTGCTGATCATCGCCTTGGCAGTGACAACGGAAACGGCACCGCCGCCGAGCGTCGAACGTGACGACGTCGGCAGCGGATCGTTCTGAAGGGATCGCAACGACCATGCTGCCGGGCTGGCTAATCGTCGTCACCTCGTTTGGCTACCTGTCGCTCCTGTTCGCGATCGCCTACTTCGCCGACCGCCGCGGCCGGCAGGGGCATCCGGTCGTCAATAACCCGACCGTCTATGCGCTTTCCATCGCCGTCTACTGCACGGCGTGGACGTTTTACGGCTCCGTCGGCCGCGCTGTTTCGACGGGCGTTGGCTTCCTGCCGATCTACCTCGGCCCGACCCTGATGTTCGCCCTTGGCTGGGTGGTGATCCGCAAGATCCTGCGCATCAGCAAGGTTCACCGCACGACCTCGATCGCCGATTTCATCGCCTCGCGCTACGGCAAGAGCCATCTCTTGGGCGGGCTGGTGACGGTCATCGCCGTCGTCGGTATCATGCCGTACATCGCGCTCCAGTTGAAGGCCGTCGCGAGCAGCTTTACGGTCGTGCTGCACTACCCGGATCTGAGCGGAGCGGCCGCGGTCACCTCGTTCTCGCCCCTGCGCGACACCGCCTTGTGGGTGGCGGCGCTGATGGCAGCGTTCTCGATCCTGTTCGGCACCCGCCACATCGACGCCACCGAACACCATCAGGGCATGGTGCTGGCGATCGCATTCGAGTCAGTGGTCAAGCTGGTCGCCTTCACGGTTGTCGGCCTGTTCGTGACGTACGGGATTTTTGACGGCTTCGGCGACTTGTTCACGCAGGCGGCGGCCGATCCCAGGATCGCACCGCTGATGACACTGGCGCCCGCGGGCAACGACTGGCTGCCGCTCACAGGCCTCGCGATGATCGCCATGATCTGCCTGCCACGGCAGTTCCAGGTGACGATCGTCGAGAATGTCGAGGAGTCTCATCTCAACAAGGCGATCTGGCTGTTTCCGCTCTACCTGTTGCTGATCAACCTTTTTGTGCTGCCGATCGCCTTTGCCGGCCTGCTCCGCTTCCCGCTCTCGACCGTCGATCACGACATGTTCGTGCTGGCGCTGCCGATGGCGGAAGCCTCGCCGGGACTGGCGCTGCTGGCCTTCGTCGGCGGGCTATCGGCGGCGACGGGCATGGTCATCGTGGAGACGGTGGCACTGTCAACGATGCTGTGCAACGACCTGATCATGCCAATGCTGTTGCGCTTTGCGTGGCTGCATTTGGCCGAACACAAGGATCTTTCGGGGCTGCTGCTGACCATCCGGCGGGCCGCCATCATTTTCATCCTCGCCATGGGCTATTTGTTTTTCCGTTTCATTGGGGAATCGTACGCGCTGGTCGCGATCGGTCTGATGTCCTTCGCTGCGGCAGCGCAGTTCGGACCGGCAATTATAGGCGGAATTTACTGGAAAGGGGGCTCGCGGCGCGGGGCGTTGGCCGGTATCTCGGCCGGATTCCTGATTTGGGTCTACACGCTGCTGCTGCCCTCGTTCGCCCGCTCGGACTGGCTGTCGATGTCGTTCGTCGAAAGCGGTCCGTGGGGTATCGAGCTGCTGAAGCCTTATGCCCTCTTGGGTTTGACGGGGTTCTCATCGATCGCCCACTCGCTGATCTGGAGCCTGTTCTTCAATGTCGCCATCTTCGTCGGCGTTTCTATCCTCGACCGTCAGAGCACGATCGAGCGCATCCAGGCGGCGCTGTTTATTGATGTGTTCCGCCATGCGGGCGGCGGCACCCGCACCGGCCTCCTGCATGGGCGGGTCAGCATCGGCGATCTGCGGACCATGGCCGAGCGCTTCCTCGGCCGCGATCGCACCCGTGATGCCTTTGCCGAGTACGCTCGCAAGCGGGGACGCAGCATCGAGCCCGGCGGGCAGGCCGACGGCGAGTTGGTGCAGTTCGTCGAACGCCGGCTGTCGGGAGCGATCGGCGCCGCATCGGCCCGCGTGATGATTGCATCGACGGTCAAGGGCGAGGGCGTCGGGTTCGAAGAGATCATGCAGATTCTCGACGAGACCTCGCAGGTGCTGGAATACAGCCGTCAGCTCGAACAGAAATCGCGCGAGCTGGAGAAGGCATCCGCCGATCTCAAGGCCGCTAACGCCCGGCTGACCGAGCTCGACCGGATGAAGGATGACTTTCTGTCGACGGTCACCCACGAGCTGCGCACGCCCTTGACCTCGATCCGGTCATTCTCCGAGATCCTGCACGACTCGCCCGACCTCGACCTTGGTGAGCGGCAGCAGTTCCTCACCATCATCATTCGTGAGAGTGAGCGCTTGACCCGCTTGATCAATCAGGTCCTGGATCTGTCGCGGATCGAGAGCGGCCGCATGAAATGGGTGATGTCGGATGTCGATCTGGTCGAGGTCATCGAGCATGCGGTGGCCTCGATGCGGCATCTGTTCGAGGAAAAGCAGGTCGGGCTTAAGGTCTTCAAGCCGGAGCAGGTGCCGATGGTGCATGCCGATCGCGATCAGCTGATCCAACTCGTCATCAATCTGGTATCCAACGCACAGAAGTTCGTGCCGTCAGGGACCGGCGAGGTGGCTGTCGAGCTGACGTGCGGCCGCAACACGCTTCTGGTCAGTGTCGCCGACAACGGGCCCGGCATTCCCTACCACGAGCAGGACAAGATCTTTGAGCGTTTCCACCAAGTCCGCTCCGGCAAGACCGGAAATCCCTTGGGCTCGGGCTTGGGCCTCGCGATCTGCCGCGGGATCGTCGAGCATCTGGGCGGGCGGCTGTGGGTCGAAAGCACGCCCGGTTACGGCGCAACATTCTATTTCAGTCTGCCAGCCATCCGCGCCGAGGCGCGCGCCTAGAAGACCTGCGCCGTGAACTCCATGTGGACTCGCCTGCGGATGTGGTTGACCGCCTTCAGGGCCTCGATAAGGTCGGCGCGCTGGTGCTTGGAGAGCGCGTCTGGATTGACGAAATAACCGACCCGGCGGCCAAGGCGATAGTCCGCCAATTGACGGCGCATCAGGGTATCTGTGATGGTCGAAAAGGCCTGGGTCAGATCTTCCCGCTCCGTCCGGCTAAGGATGCCGTTCTGCGCCAGCGCGCCGATGCGTCCAAGTGTTGCCGTTTCCTCGACGCCCGCGCGCAGCGCCATCAGGCGGATGGCACCGACCAGCGGGATGATGCCGGCGTACTTGAGATTGACGTGGCCCCGGTACTCCTTGGGGTCCTTCTCGGTAATGAAGCCGCCGAACAGGCCGAGCGCGGTGTTGTGGTCCACCTTGTCGTGGAACATCTGCTTTAAAAAAAACGGATTGCTGCGGCCCAAATCGGTTGCGACCTCGCGCACATCCTGCACCAGGTCCTGATCGCCCCACACGGCCTGGAAGTCGAAGAAGATGTCCGACAGACGGATGGCTACCGGATTGCTCTTGCGGCCCCACGATCGGATCTGCTCCATCCACTGGCTGCGAGTCTTGCGCCACAACGGATTGACCGCCATGCAGTAGCCGTTGCAGTAGGGAATGCCGACCTCGTTCAGGTCGCGGCACATGCGCTCCGCAAGCTCAAGAAAGTAGGCATCGACCCGGCCATGCTCAGCGTCGGGGTAATCTTCGATGATGAAGGCATTGTCCTGGTCCGGGAACAGGTAGTTCTCGCCGCGGCCGCCGGAGCCCATGACGATGACCACCGCGCGCACCGGCGGTTCGCCCCAGCCTTCCGCCTCCATCTGTTTCAGGCTCGCCTCGCCGATGCGGCGGTACATGTCGTTGTTGATGCGCGTGATCACCTGCTGGATCTCCGGCGCCGGCAGGTTGTCCGCGAACAATTGTTCGGCGAGATCGATCTGGGCCGCCTTGACCTCCTTCATGCCCTCGATCGTGCCCTCGCGGCTCAAGCGGTCGATCTGGCCCATGAGCCGGTCGGACGCCGCCGCCAGCGCGTCGTTGAGGTAGATGAGGCCCACCAGCCGCCCGCTCCAATCGACCACCGGCATGTGGCGGAGACCGTGGCGGCGCATCCAGGCAATGGCCTGGTACAAGTATTCGCGCCGGCGGATGGTCATCACTGGCACGGTCATGACGGCTTCAACCGGGGTCTCGGGCGGCACGCGGTAGGCGACGCGCAGCGCGATGTCGCGTTCGGTGATGATGCCGATCGGCCGCTCCATCGGATCGACGACCACGGCGCAGCCGGCGCGCTCGGCGGCCAGCATATCGATCATTGCGGCGCACGGTGTCCCCAGCGGGATCGCCAGAACCTTGTTGCGGCTGTGCATGAAATCGCGCACGAGCATGCTGAAGACGGCCGTCTGCGAGCGCGCCGCGGCCCGCTTGAGAGGAGACAGCATGGAAAAAGCGGGCTGGTCGCCGCGCGTCTTCTGGGCTGGCTCGGCGGTTTCGACCTGGGTCAACGTCCCGACCGCCGCTGCCTCAGGGCTCTCGCCTGCTCGGTTTTCCGCAGAAGCACTGGATCCGTTCATCGCCTTCCAGCCACCGTGGTGATTGCGACCGCCCGGCGGGGGTGCCTGGCCAACAATCAGGCCGGCCGGGCGAACCTTCGTCTCTTGATTAGCTTACGCCGTCGTGGGGGGGGTGCAAGTCCTCACCCGCGGCAAGGGCGCGAATGATGCGGCACCGCCACGCGCACGGGGTCCCGGGTGAGCGGCGGATTGACAAAGGACGGGGCGGTCGCGCGGCCGGTATTGAGCGGCGCCGTGCAAGCGGGCTAGTGTTCTCGCCTGCCTGCTTCCTGAGAAAGCCAACGCCAATGAGAAAATTCGTGGCGCTCGTCCTCTGCGCTCTCCTTGCCGCCTGCGTCGAGGTGGTCGATTCCAACGCCAAGGGGATCTGGCTCAAACAGCCGATGGTGAGCCTCGACAGCCCGGACGGCGTCGCTGCCGCGCATTGCGCCCGCTTCGGCAAGCGGGCGGTTCGGCAGGGCCAGTTCGGCGGTCAGGAGGCGACGTTCGTTCCCGTATACGCCTACGACTGTCAGTAGCATTCACATCTGCGCGGCGTCGCTTGGTCGCCCCAAGCTCAGGCCGTGCCGACCTTTAAGGGTTTCTTATCGGCTCCGGCCGCACACTTGCAGTTGAAGTTAAACGGCTTTGCGAGAAAAGCTATGCGACCGCCACCGTTGCCGGAACGCCGGAAGGAGGAACGCTATCTCGCTCCGGGCATGATCGTGTATTGCAGTGGGGAAGCGTGCGCTGCGATCGACGTCTCCCGATCTGCCGTGCGGTTCGTGCGGCCCCAAGGCCTTATGCTTGGCCAGGAGGCGCACGACCTTGTTCTTGAGCTCCCCTGTCCCACAGGGGTCGCCTCCTATCCCGTCGAGGCGCGGATCATCCGCTTCACGCAGCTGAGTGTCGTTATGGGGTACGATCCGCCGACCGAGGACTGGGAGCAGCAGATCCAGGCGCTCGACACCGCCGAACTGACATTGCTCGAAGATTTCTAAGCCAAAGCCATGATGGACCGAGAGATATTGCACATCTTCCTGCGGTCTGGCCCAGCGCGGAAATATGACGTTGGCCATTTCTCGAAGAGAGTCAGTGCAGAAAACCCAGATGGAAGCAGCCTTTTATTCAAAACGCATTTCCTGAATCACGCTATATTGTTCAAAAATATTGTGGCAGATAAATTCAAAAAAATTTGCGATGATCGGCCGATCTCAACGATCATCTATTCCCCATATGACTATTCGAAGCCGGGCGACGGCGGGGAGTCTTTTGTTTTCTCGGAAGAGAATTTCCAGCGCTTTTACCAGTACAAGCTGCGCTCAGAAAACCTCGATGTCGCCTCGTACTCGGCTGACCTTGACGTGCTGACAGTTCTCAGTTCGGTGCCGACATTCAGCCCCATCATCATCGAGCTTGCCTTCGGTCGGGCAAACTTGCGGCCGTCCAACATCTACTTCGATCTGACGCCGGAGCTGCGCGTCAAGCTCAACAACCACATGAAGGCGCGGATCCGTCCTCTTATCGTTGCTGCCTACGAACGGTCATCGTGCGATATCGATCGCGCAGTCGAGGAGATGACCTCAAAGCTGCTTTATCTTGAGGATGCCGCGAGCGTGATGCCGTTGATCGAAGCACTGCGCCTCGACCCCGCTACGGCCCTTGAGGTTCTCTCATCGTGGATCGGCATCACCTATTTCGAGTACGAGTATGCCGCTTTGCAGCCGCAGTTGCGCGGTTTTTCGGAATGGATCTCGAAGAACCTAAATACAAAAGACTCTCTCAGGCCAAATGAGAGCGAGTATATGACAACGCTTTCGCAGTTCGTTCGTGGAAAGATGAAAGAAGATTGGGGACGGGTCGTCGACTTGTCAAAAACCTATCGCGAGACCTATCATGCCCTTGTTTTCAAGGGTGATATCAAGCGCTTCGCGGATTTTCTCTTTAGCTGCCGCAACGTCTACTGGGACTTGGGCGAGACGCTGGGCCGGTTCGAACAAACGACCATCGCCTGGCGTTTGTTCGAACGCCAGTCGATGGGACAAAAACCCAGCTACCGCGCCCTGATCTCGTTCTTCACGGTGCTGCGCAAACTGTTGGGTGCCCCGCCTGCCGTTGCGGCGCCGGTTGCCGAACACGCGATGGGCGAGAACAGGGGCGGCTTCTCGTCGCTGACGGCGGACTTGTTTTGATGCCATCGCGGTTGCATCGGCGCTGGTGGGCCCGGCAGGACTCGAACCTGCAACCAGACGGTTATGAGCCGCCGGCTCTGACCAGTTGAGCTACGGGCCCGCGCATCGCCGCGGATCGCTTGGACGGCAGAAACGGACCATAGATCGCCCCACCAGCGCAAGAGCCGAGGCGGTTGCCTTCAGCCGAGCGCGCTGAGGAGCGAGAGCAGACGCCCCAAGGGCGCATCGTCGCGGCTCAGCGCCAGCGACGTGCTGAAGTGGCCGGCATCACAGCGAAACACGTTGGCCGAGGGCACGCGCCAGTCGGCCACCAGCGCCTCGCCGCCCTGCGCAAGCGTCACGTCGTCTGCCACGCCCAAGAGGACGACGACGCGCTCGGGCGTCATCACCGGATCGCCGTGCGGGTTCAGGAGCGACCGCCAGCGCGTCGTCTCTTCAAGCGTCCAGCCGGCCGCCTGCAGCGCCGCCGGCACGCCCAAGCCGCAGGACAGACTGCCTTCAAAGGTAACGGCCTCAAGCGTCTGCGATGGGGCGACCAGAAACAGGGCATCGGGCCGCATCTCCTCCGGCCACTGCCGCGCCACCGTCGCCACCAGCTGCGCCGTGAGCGCGCCCAGGCTCACTCCCCCGACCGCGACCGGACCGCCGCGCGTCGCCCGTGCCCACGCGACCAGGAGGCCAATCTCAAGAACGGCGGCATGGAGGAAATCGAGCAAGCCGCCAACACCCAGCGCCAGGATCGGCTCGCCGCCATAGGTGCCGGGCGCCCGGCGCCGGCCATGCCATGGCAGCTCCGGCAGGATGACACGGATGCCGGACTGCAACAGGCCCGTGATCGGTTCGCGCTGATAGCCCCAATACTCCGGCTCCATGCCGATCCCGTGCGCGAACACCAGCGTTGCCTGCTGGCCGCGCCGGGGCTGCGCTTGGGGCAACGGCGTGCCGACCCGCGCCCAGGCCTGCGGACCGACCGCCGGCACCGGGGCCGGGAAGCGCAGCCAGCCGTCGACCCCGTCACCGTTGATGAAGCCGCGTGAGGGCTCAATCGATTCGGGGCCACCGCGGGGAAGGAACGCCCGGGCGGGCTGGCGCAGCCGCTCGCCGTGCCGGCGCTCGACCGATGCCTTGTCCTCGATTGCCCACGCGACCGCCGGAAACGGGTGCTCCAGATGCAGAGGGGCGAACAGCGACCGTAAACCCATCAACTGAGCCGCGCGGCTGATCCGTTCGGTCTCGACCTGGACATGTGCTGGCCCGGAGCCAAAGAAGGCGCGGAACCAGGCGTCCTCGGCTGACTTAAGGGCTTCCTGTCGCCGCTTGACGAGTGCCAGGATGCGCGGCACCAGGCGATCGCTGCGCCGTCGTGCCGGCAATGCGGCGAAGAACTGTTCCGCCGAGCCGTCGGCGGCGACTGCCGCCGCCCACGCCCGCGACAACGGGAAATACCAGCTGATCAGAATCTTGAGAGCGGCGCGGTCGAACCATGGCCGCAGGATCACGTCCCCGAGTGCACTCTTCAGCACACGGTCGAGGCGCTTTGGCGGCTGGGCGCGGGATCCTTCCGGCACGCCCGTGTCAGTGGTCGAGGAAGCTGCGCAGCTTGCGCGAGCGGCTCGGATGCTTGAGCTTGCGCAGCGCCTTCGCCTCGATCTGGCGGATCCGCTCGCGCGTGACCGAAAACTGCTGCCCGACTTCTTCGAGCGTGTGATCAGTGTTCATGCCGATGCCGAAGCGCATCCGCAAGACCCGCTCCTCGCGCGGGGTCAGGCTCGCGAGTACGCGTGTGGTCGTCTCGCGCAGGTTCGCCTGGATGGCCGCATCGAGAGGCTGAACGGCATTCTTGTCCTCGATGAAATCACCTAAGTGGCTGTCCTCCTCGTCGCCGATCGGCGTTTCCAGGCTGATCGGTTCCTTGGCGATTTTCAGGACCTTGCGCACCTTCTCAAGCGGCATCGACAGCTTTTCTGCCAGCTCTTCCGGCGTCGGTTCGCGGCCGATCTCATGCAGCATCTGCCGCGACGTGCGGACGAGCTTGTTGATCGTCTCGATCATGTGGACCGGTATGCGGATGGTGCGCGCCTGATCGGCGATCGAGCGGGTGATGGCCTGGCGGATCCACCAAGTGGCATAGGTCGAGAACTTATAGCCGCGCCGGTACTCAAACTTGTCGACGGCCTTCATCAGGCCGATGTTGCCTTCCTGGATGAGGTCGAGGAATTGCAGGCCGCGGTTGGTGTATTTCTTTGCGATCGAAATGACGAGGCGCAGATTTGCCTCGATCATCTCCTTTTTCGCCTTGGTCGACTCGCGCTCGCCTTTCTGGACCGTGCCGACGATCCGGCGGAACTCGATGATCGGCAGGCCGGCTTCGTGGGCGACGACCGCGATCTCCTGCCGGATCTTCTCAGCCTCGCCGCCGTAACGGCCGCTGAAGCGCCGCCAGCGTTCGTTCGATACTGCGCTCAAGCGCTTGATCCAGTCGGGCGCGAGCTCGTTGCCGCGGTAGGCGTTGATGAAATCTTCGCGGTCGATCCGGCACTCGAGCGCCAGCCGCAACAGACGGCCCTCCAGGCCAATGACCTTGCGGTTGAGGCCGTAAAGCTGGTCAACGAGCTCTTCGATGCGGGAATCGTTCAGATGCACGTCCTGCATCAGGTTGATCAGCTCGCGCCGCAGCTTGGCGATGCGCCGCTCGATCGCCGGGTTGCCGTCCGCGCCTTGTTCGAGGGCGGTGATCTTGCGCATCTGGAGGCGGTGCATCTTCTTGTAGGTGAGCTCGATCTCCTCGAACGTCGCGAGGACTTTCGGCTTGAGCGCGTCCTCCATCACCGCGAGCGAGACGCTCTGATCCTCGCCCTCGCCTTCCTCCTCGTCATCGAGCCCATGGCCATCGGCGAGAAGGCTCTCCTCGGCGTCTTCAACGGCCTCGCCCTCGATGGTGCGCGAAGGATCTGTCTCGCCTGGTGCCGGAGTCTCTCCAGTCGCCGCGGTTACTTCCGGTGTTGCGAGATCGGCTGTCGCACATGGCCCTTCGCTGCCGGCCGGCCCGCCAGCGGGAATCTCGACGGGTGCGGCCGCTTGCGCCTCCACCAGTGCTCCGTCGGCGCTCCTCACCGCCTCGTTGAGCGCGGCGGTGGCGGCCGCGACAGCGGCGGTCGCGACGGCGGCGACATCGTACGTGGCTTCGAGGTCGATGATGTCGCGCAGCAGCATCCGGTTCTCGACCAGCGCCGTGTGCCAGCGGATGAGCGCGCGGATGGTCAGCGGGCTTTCGCAGATGCCGCCGATCATCATCTCGCGACCGGCCTCGATGCGCTTCGCGATTGCGATCTCGCCCTCGCGAGAGAGCAGCTCGACGTTGCCCATCTCGCGAAGGTACATGCGCACCGGATCATCGGTGCGGCCGAGCTCGTTCTCGTCGACGTTGCCGCTGGGTTGTTCGGCCTCGGCGACATCGGCGACCGGCGCGGCTTCTTCCCCCTCGTCGCCCTCGATGACGCTGATGCCGATTTCGGACAGCATCGACATCGTGTCCTCGATCTGCTCCGACGAGACCTGCTCGGGCGGCAGCGCGTTGTTCAACTCCTCGTAGGTGACGTAGCCGCGCTCCTTGCCGCGGGCGATCATCCGCTTGACGTTCACGCCCAAGGAATCCAGCAGCGGCCCGTCCGACGGCTCATCCTTGCTGCCCGCGAGGTCGACGACCGCGGTCGGTTTCGCCGCCATTCCGCCTTCGTCGTCGATGATCAAGCCGTCGGTGCTGGCCTCGGCTTCGATGCCGCGGCCGTCGCCGGTTTTGTCGTGCCTGCTTCGTTGGGCCGCTCGCCCGTCACCGTCGATTGCCGTCAATGCTGTCACCCGGCCATCAGTACGTGCATCTTCATGTTGCGCTGTCGCCATGTCTTGCCCATTCGCCGTGAACGAAGAACCGCCGGTGCGGTGATCGATCCGCCATCGCTGCAAGGCGTATCGGCAGGAGCCGCGCAATTGTTGTTGCTGTCAATCCGGCTCCCCAACCTGGCCGTGCGCGGCAGCCCGCAAGGCGTGCGGGCGAGGAAATGCGGTCCGTTCGGAACCAGAACGAACTCCTCGTGAAGTAGCGTCGGCACCCGGCCTCGTCAAGACCTCGCCGCGCACATTTTGTCGTCCGGTTTTGCCGCACAGGCCCGAAGCTTAGCCGTCATCATCACGCTGCAGCCGGGCCTCGATCAGGCGCTGCCGGCGTGCCCACGCGTCGGCCGCGGATCCGCCCGTCTCCGCCGCGGCCAGCTCGCCCTTTAACGCCTCCGCCTCGAGGATCCGCATGTTGGCCCGCCACTGCGCGAGCGGATCGTCACCGCCCTGTGCGATCGCCGCGAAGCGGACGGCAGGATCGTTGAGGATCGCGCCGACAGCGTCGGCGTAGCCTTGTTCCGCCATCCTGTCGCGCGCCGCCGCTGCCTCGATCGTGGCGCCGGACTGGGACAGAACGCCAATCAGCGCCTGGCGCAGCGCGTCGTACAGCGGCACGGAGAACCGCGCGCAGCCGAACTGCTCTTCCACGTCTGCGAACAGCGCCGGATGGCTGAGGAGGATTGCCAGCAACGTTCGCTCCGCCGTTGCCACGCGCGCCGCCACGCCCTCCGTTCCAGCTGCTGGCCGCAGCGTCGCCTTCGCCGAGACGGTCTGCGGCAGCGCGGCCGCCCCTTTCGCTTGGGCGCGCTGCTGGACGCTTCTCCCCGTCTGCCAGAGCTCCTCGCGCAGGCGCTGGCGAAACAGCGTGCGATAGTGGCGGCGCAGGGTCGGGTCGGCGATCCGCCCCACGTGCCGATCGAGCCGCTCCTCCAGCCGTGCCCGATCTTCGGCCGTTTGCAGCGGGCTATTCTGCCGCGCGAGGCGATAGACCAGATCGGACAGGGCGAGCGCATCGGCGAGCGTCCGGTGGACGAAGTTGCCGGCATAGCGGCGGGCCAGATCGGCCGGATCGTCGGCCGTATCTATCTGGCTGAACGCGAACTTGAGGCCGAAGCCGGGACGGATCGAGGCCAGCGCCATTTCCGCGGCGCGCACCGCGGCGCGGGTGCCGGCGGCATCGGGGTCGAACCAGACGATCGGCTCCGGCGCCACCTGCCAGAGGAGTTCAAGCTGGTCCTGCGTGAGCGCGGTGCCGAGCGGTGCCACGGCATGATCGTAGCCGGCCTGGGCCAAGCCGATCACGTCCATGTAGCCCTCGACGACGATCAGCGTGCCGGCAGCGCGGGCGGCGTCCCGCGCTTGCGAATAGCCGTAGAGAAGCCGGCCCTTGTGGAACAGCGGCGTCTCCGGGCTGTTCAGATACTTGGGCTCGCCGGCGCCGAGAATGCGACCGCCGAAGCCGACAGTCCGGCCGCCGCGCTCGGTGATGGGAAACATCACCCGGCCGCGAAAGCGGTCATAGGGGCTGCCTTGGTCCTCTTCGGGGCGGATCAGCAGGCCGGCTTCGACCAGGATGTCCTCGGCAAAGCCGGCGCGGGTGAGCGCTGCCCTCAGGCTGCCGCGGCCGGGCGGCGCGAAGCCGAGGTGAAAACGGGTGATCGTTGCGTCATCGAGGCCGCGGTCGTGCAGATAGGTGAGGGCCGCGCGGCCGTCGGGCAGCCGCAGGCATTTCTCATACCATGCTGCAGCCGCCGCAACTGCCTCCTCGAGACTGTGACGCCGCCGCTCCATCGCTTGCGCTTCCGGCGAGCGGTCGGGCAGGCGGAGGCCGGCCTCGGCAGCGAGTGTCGCAACGGCATCGACGAAGCCAAGGTTCTCCGTCTGCATGACGAAATCGAACAGCGAGCCGTGCTGGCCGCAGCCGAAGCAGTGGAAGAAGCCCTTCTGGTCATTGATGGTGAACGACGGCGTCTTCTCGTTGTGGAACGGACACAGGCCGAGGAATTCGCGCCCGTGCCGCTGCAGGCGCACGCGCCTGCCGACGATATCGGACAGCCGCAGCCGAGCCCGCAGCTCATCGAGGAAGCCGGCGGGGAAGCTCATCGGTCACCTGATGGGCGCCGGAGTCGGCCGTGAAAACCTCTCCGGCTGCTTTCAGCCCAAGCGCTGCTTGACCAGTGCGCTCGCCTTAACGAAATCCATCTGCCCGGCATAGCGTTCCTTCAGTGCCGCCATCACCCGGCCCATGTCTTTCAAGGTGCGCCCGCCGACGTCGTCGATCGCCGCCGCGACGGCGCCTTCAATGGCCGCATCGTCCATCTGCGCCGGCAGGAACGCTTCGATGATGGCAATTTCGTCTGCCTCCTGCCGTGCCAACTCCGGCCGGTTGCCCTGCTCGTAAGCCTTGATGCTTTCGCGCCGCTGCTTGATCATCGACAGCAGCATGGTCTGGATCTGCGACTCGTCGAGGCCGTCGGGATCGCCTTTGCCGCGCTCGGCAATGTCCCGGTCTTTGAGTGCGGCAAGGATGAGGCGCAGAGTCGAAACGGCGCGCGCGCTGCGGGCCAGGACGGCCTCCTTCAACGCCTGTTCAAGCCGTGAACGCAGCATAAGACCTCGTCCTGAGCGAACCCCAACCGTGGCCCATCTGCACGGCCGGCGCATGGTAGGCCGGCCCGCCGGAAAGCGCTAACGCAAAAAGGCGACGGTCGCGCGATCGAGCCTACCGCAACCGTCCTCAAACCCCGACTAAGGCTGGGCGGCTGAGGGCGAAGGTGGTTCTCGGGGGATCGGCGAGGGTCCTGGCGGCTTCGGAGGTGAGGCGGAGCAGGATGGTTCGGGCGTGGCGGACGACCTTGCCGA
>JBATPX010000241.1:0-25280 GCA_049291695.1 Defluviicoccus sp. | reverse complement strand
CCGACGCAACAGTTCCCCGGCGCCGGCGACCGTCTCGCGCGCCAACCGTTCGGCGAGCGCCGGCGGCAGCCCGGCCTCGACGCCCGCGTCCGCCAGGCACTCGGCGAGCAGAAAGACGTACGCCGGCCCGGAGCCGGAGACCGCCGTCACCGGGTCGAGCAGGGCCTCGTCCTCGACCCACTCGACCGTGCCGACTGCCGCCAGCAGCGCCTGTGCCAGCGCCCGCTGACGCGCGCTCACCCGCGCATTGGCGTAAGCCACGGTGATCCCGCGGTGCAATTGCGCCGGCATGTTGGGCATCGCGCGGACGACAGCTGCCGTCGGGCCGAGGTGGCGTTCTAGAAAAGCGATTGTACGGCCCGCAGCGATCGAAAGAAACACGCGATCCGGGGTTGCCAGCGGGGCGTAGAGCGGGACGATGGCGGGCATCACCTGCGGCTTGACGGCGAACACAACGATATCAGCGGCGCGACCGCCGTCGACGCCGGCAAGATCGGCGCCGACCGTGACCGGATGCGCCTGCGCCACCAGAGCCGCCTGGGCCGGATCGGGCTCGACGATGCGGATTTCGGTCTCACCGCCGCCCGCCCGGCACCAGCCGGCCACCAGTGCCAAGCCCATATGGCCGCACCCGACCAAAAGGACGGACGACCGCTCCGGCATCGCCGCTTAAGCTTCGCCGACGGTGTCGATCAGGGCCGCCGCCAGGGCATCGGCAGAGCTGCTGCCACCCCAGATGACCTGCTGAAATGCCGGGTAGAACCGGTCGCACTCGGACAGCGCGGTCTCCACCAGATCCTCGATCTGCCCCAGGGTCGGTCCCGCTGTGCCCTTGAGCGGCAGGCCGTGCCGGTACACGAGGAGGCTTTCGTCCTGCCAGATCGCAAAGTGCCCCATCCAGACGCGATCGTTGACGAGCGCCATCAGTTCGTGGACTGCGCTGCGGCGCTCCTTCGGCACGCGGATGTCGAGGCCGAGCATCAGGTGCATCGCGTCCTCGTCCTCGTTCCAGGCACAGTAGAAGTCGTAGTCGGTCCAACGGCCGGGCACCTGGACGGCGATTTCCTGGTCATTGGGCCGATCAAAGCGCCACTCGTTCGCCGACACGATCTGCTCGACCACATCGAGAGGGCTTGAGTCGCGAACACTTGCCGCGCGGATGCTTGTCATGCCTCGCCTCGTCTCAAAATCCGTATGAAAACGGCGTGGGAGCAATCCATGTGCCTTTCCCTGCCCCGTAAGGGGCGACATATAGAGACCCTGGGGGAAGCACGCGCTAAAGCTAGGTTGCCAGATTGCCACGCCGGCCGCAAGCCGGGAATTGCTCCGGGCCTTGCGTCACCTGTGGACAAGTTCTCCGACCGTTTCGCGCCTGCGCCCGCTCAGCCGGGGCTGGAGGTTGCATCGGCTCCGTCCGCCGCGTCCGCCGCCAGCTTCGCCGCTGCTTCCGGGCCGGTTGCGCCCAAGCGCGCCTCCAGCGCAGAGACACGCTGCTCCAGGCCTTCCTGCGCCGTGCGGGCGTTGGCGGCGAGTGCGCGCACCGCCTCGAACTCGTCCCGGGTGACGAGATCCAGGCTGGCGACGGCGCGTTCGAGCCGCTGCCGGACCATGGCGTCGAGCTCCTGCTTGACGCCGATCAGAGCCGACGCTGCCCCGCCCGCCATCTTGGCGAGGTCGTCGAGAAAACGGTTACTTGTCTGCATACCTCCTCCGCGACGGGCCATCGGCGCGACGAGCATCCGCCGCGCGGTCCCGTCCTTGAAGCGCCCGCACACCCCATTCCTCTCATTTAAGGCCATCCGTGTCCAACCCGCAACCCAGGCAAACGCATTTCAGGTTTGGGTGCGGAGGTTGGCGAAGAATTGGTTGCTCCATTCGGTGCGCCCACGGCTTCCAGCCCCGGCTTGCGGCTGCACACGCATCGACCGAGGGGCCGCCCGCGTTCGTTCGGATCGGTGCCTAGCCCAGGAACGGGTCGCGGACCATCATCGTGTCGTCGCGCTCGGGGCTGGTGGAGAGCAGGTGCACCGGCGCGCCGATCAGCTCCTCGATGCGGCGGATGTATTTAACCGCCGTCGCCGGCAGCTCCGCCCACGAGCGCGCCCCTTGCGTGCTCTCGCGCCAGCCGGCCATCGTCTCGTAGACCGGCTCGACCCGCTCCTGGTGCACCGAGGATGCCGGCAGATAGTCGATCACTTGGCCGTCGAGGCGGTAACCGGTGCAGACCTTGATCTCCGCGAAGCCGTCCAGCACGTCGAGTTTGGTGAGCGCAATGCCGGAAACCGAGTTGACGGTGACCGCTTGGCGCACGAGGACGGCATCGAACCAGCCGCAGCGGCGCGCCCGGCCGGTGACGGTTCCGAACTCGCGGCCGCGCTCGCCCAGCATGCGACCGATCTCGTTCGCTTGTTCGGTCGGAAACGGGCCGGCGCCGACGCGCGTCGTGTACGCCTTGCTGATGGCGAGGATGTAGTCGAGCATCGCCGGGCCCATGCCGGAGCCGGCGGCCGCCTGGCTTGCCAGTGTCGTCGAGGAGGTGACGAACGGATAGGTGCCGTGGTCGATATCGAGCATGGTGCCCTGCGCGCCTTCGAACAGGATGCGCTTGCCGGCCCGGCGGGCCTGATCGAGGATCTTCCACACCGTATCGGCGTAGGGCAGCACCCTGGGCGCCACCGCCAGAAGCTCGGCGAGCAACGGGTCGCGCGCGATCTCCTCAAGGCCCAAACCGCGCAGAAGCGCATTGTGGTGCAGCAGAAGCACATCCAGCTTGTGCGCCACTACACCGGCATCGGTGAGATCGCCCAGGCGGATCGCGCGGCGCCCGACCTTGTCCTCGTAGGCGGGGCCGATGCCGCGGCCGGTGGTGCCGATGCGCGCCTTGCCGAGGGCAACCTCGCGCGCCTTGTCGAGTGTCCGGTGCAACGGCAGGATCAGAGGCGCGTTGTCGGCGATGCGCAGCCGGTCAGGGCCCACGCGCACCCCCTGCTGGCGCAAGCCCTCGATTTCCGCCAGCAGCGCCCACGGATCGAGGACAACGCCGTTGCCGATCACCGAGAGCTTGCCCGGCCTGACGACGCCGGCCGGCAGCAGGCTGAGCTTGTAGGTCACGCCGTCGATCACGAGCGTATGGCCGGCGTTGTGACCGCCCTGGAAACGGACGACGACGTCGGCCTTCTCACTCAAGCAGTCGACAATCTTGCCCTTGCCTTCATCGCCCCATTGGGCGCCGATGACGACGACGTTCGCCATGACGGATTGGTTCCCTCGCGTCCTTAACGGGTCTCGGCGGTTGGCTCAGCGGCAACGGCGACCACCGTGCCCTCGATCAGCGCGTGGCTGCAGCCCAGGCGGCGTGCTTCGGCGGCAGGCTCGATGCCGCTGTCGAGCGCCGATACCGTCACCCAGCCTTCGCTGCGCAGCCGCCCGCCCTCGGCTGCGGGCGTGCCGGCCGGCAGGAGCACGCGCCGCACCCGCTGCGGCGGCGGCAGTGCTGTCAAGACCGCATCCATGAACAGGCTGACGCCCGTCGCATCCTCGCCGGCCCCGGTCCGGTAGCGACCGCCGCGGCCAAGCTCACCGGGGGCGCCGCGGGCAAACAGCGAAAAGGTAACACCGGAATGATACTCGAAGCCGCGCCACTCTACCGGATCGACACTGAGTGTCACGTCCGCCCCGGTTGCGCAGAGGCCGTCGGCGACTGCCACCAGATCGCGCTGCAGGGAAATTGCCGCCGCCGGCAAATCCTCGGCGATCAACCTTTCGAGCGCCGGCTGCGCCGGGCCGGCCGTCGCCAACAGCCGCACCAGCAGACCGACCGTGGCGACGCCGACAGCGGGCTCAAGCGCCTTCACCGCGGACTCATCCTTGCGATCGAGGGCGTCAATGAGCCGCGCCTCTGTCGCAGCATCGAGGCCGCGTTCGGCGACGATTGCCGGCACCAAACTCGGGGCGCCGAGATCGACGCACAGGCCGCCGATGCCGACCGCGACGAGTGCCGCCGCCGCCATTGCGATTACCTCGACATCGGCTGTGTTGGAAGACGCGCCGACCAGCTCGGCACCGACTTGGCCGAACTGGCGCTCGGGCCGCAATTCGGTGCCGCGGACGCGCAAGACCTGGCCGGCGTAACTGAGCCGGAGCGGCCGCGGCCGGTGGCCAAGGCGGGTTTCGGCGATGCGGGCGATCTGCGTCGTCATGTCCGAGCGCAACGCCAGCATGCGCTGGGACACCGGGTCCATCAGGCGGAAGGTCGCCTTGGTCAGTGCCGCGCCGGAGCCTGCCAGCAACGTTTCCTCGAATTCGATCAGGGGCGGCTTGACGCGCTCGTATCCGTAGCCGGCGAACACCTCCATCACGTGCTCAACCGTCTTCGCCTCGCAGGCGGCGTGCGGCGGCAACACATCCATGAACCCTGCGGGCAGGAGGGCGCGCTCGGGCTGATCCGGTTTGAGCATCGTCATGCCGGCTTTCTAGCCGTTGAATGCGGCGAGGCGAAGCGAAAATGCCAGCCGGCCCGCCGGATGCGCGTGGTTGACACGGTTGTTTGCCGCCGATAGGGACGTGCGGACGACTGTCAATCAACCGAGGCCGCCGATGCGTCCGCAAGGGATCGTCGCCGCTGGGCATCCGGAGACTGCGCGTGTCGCCGCTGCCATCCTGAGCGAAGGCGGGACCGCCGTCGATGCGGCGCTCGCGGCGCTGTGTGTGGCGACGGTGGTCGAGCCCGCCCTGTGCTCGCTCGGCGGCGGCGGCTTCCTGATGGTATTGCCCGCGACCGGCGCTGAGTCGGGACAGCCGGTCGTGTTCGACTTTTTTGCGCAGACGCCGATGGCCAAGCGCCCGGAGACGGCAATCGACTTCTACCCCGTGCATGCCGATTTCGGCAGCGCCCGGCAGGAGTTCCACATTGGCTTCGGCACGATCGCCACGCCCGGCGTCGTCAAGGGGCTGTTCGCGGCGCATCGGCGGCTGGGCCGCCTGCCGCTCACAACGCTCGTCGCTCCGGCGGTAGCGCTGGCGCGCCAAGGCGTGCCGGTCAGCGCCATGCAGGCGGCCATCGTCACCATCATCGCCGCCATCCTCGGCGCCACGCCGGCCGCGCGCGCCCTGTTCGCAAGTCCGGCCCGGCCCGGCGCGTTAGTCGGCGCCGGCGAGGTACTCCGGTTCCCGGCGCTGGCGGATGTGCTGGAGACACTCGCGATCGAGGGCGAGGATCTGTTCTACCGTGGCGAGATCGGGCAGCGCCTGGTCATGGACTGCGCCGCCCATGGCGGCCACCTGACGCTTGCAGACCTGAAAGCGTACCGCTGCGAGGTGCGTCGGCCGTTGGTGCGCGAGGCTTTCGGCGCCCGCGTCCTGCTCAATCCGCCGCCGTCGACGGGCGGCCTCCTGATTGCCTTCGCGCTCGCCCTGATCGAGGCGTTGCGGCCGGAGAACCAGGGCTTCGGCAGCGGCGGCTACCTTACGGCGCTGGCAGAGGTGATGCGTGCGACCAACAGGGCTCGGATCGAGCGCGCCCTGCACGCGCTGGCGCCGGAAGCGATGGCCGAGACCGTGCTGGCGCCGGATCTCCTCGCCCGCTACCGTGCCGAGATCCTGGGCCGGCCGGCAACGGCGCGTGGCACCACGCACGTGAGCGTGATCGACCGCTTCGGCACCGCTGCCAGTCTTTCGATCTCCAACGGCGAGGGGTCGGCGTATGTCATCCCCGGCACCGACATCATGCTGAACAACATGCTGGGCGAGGAAGACTTGGCGCCCGCGGGCTTGCAGTGCTGGCCGATCAATACACGGCTCGGCTCGATGATGGCACCAACGCTCGCGCAAACACCGGCGGCGGACCTGATCGCGCTCGGCACCGGTGGCGCCAACCGCATCCGCTCGGCCGTTCTGCAGGTGCTGCTCAACCTACTGGCGTTCAGGATGAGCGTGGCCGATGCGGTGGCGGCGCCCCGCCTGCACGGCGAAGGCGATGCGGTCGCGATCGAGCCCGGCTATGCCGAAGGCGCCGTCGCCGCGCTGGCCGCGGCCTTCCCCGAGACACGGCGCTGGGACGAAAAGAGCATGTTTTTCGGCGGTGTCCATGCCGTCCGGCGCCGGCGCAACGGTAGCGTCGAGGCGGTCGGCGACGACCGCCGAGGCGGCGCGGTCGCTTTCGCCTGAAGCTGCGGCCTGCATACGCCCCAAGGGAAACGCCACCGATGAACGAGCCTTCGAAACGCTCCATCCTGACGATTGCCTGCCCCGATCGGACCGGCATCGTGGCTGCCGTCGCCGGCTTCCTCGCCGACCACGACGGCTTCATCATCGAATCCAGCCACTACGGCGACCCCTCGACGGGCCGCTTTTTCATGCGCACGGTGTTCCGGCCGGGCGCACAAAGCCCTGAGACCGATGCCTTGGCGCACGCGTTCTCCCGAGTCGCCCAGCGCTTCCAGATGGTTTGGGGGCTTTACGATGGCAACCGGAAGGAGCGGCTGTTGATTTTGGTGTCGCGCTTCGATCACTGTCTCAACGATCTTCTCTACCGCTATCGCACCGGCGATCTTGCGGTCGAGATCCCGGCCATCGTCTCCAACCACCCTGACCTTGAATCGCTCGCCAAATGGCATGGCATTCCCTACCACCACCTGCCCGTAACGCCGGAGTCCCGAGCCGAGCAGGAGCGGGCGGTGCTGGGGCTGGTCAAGGACCTCGCCATCGACCTGGTTGTGCTTGCCCGCTACATGCAGATCCTGAGCCCACCAACCTGCGAGCGCTTGGCAGGCCGTTGCATCAACATCCACCACTCGTTCCTGCCCGGCTTCAAGGGGTCGCGGCCCTATCACCAGGCGTTTGCGCTTGGCGTCAAGCTGATCGGCGCCACGGCACACTACGTTGTTGCCGATCTCGATGCCGGCCCGATCATCGAGCAGGCGGTCGAGCGGGTCGACCATACCCACACCCCCGACGATCTTGCCCGCGTTGGCCGCGACGTCGAGAACGTCGTCCTCGCCCGCGCGGTGCGCTTTCACATCGAGCATCGGGTGCTGCTCAACGACGGCAAGACCGTCATCCTGCGCTGAGCGGCGCGAACGCTGCAACCGTCCTCGTTTGCTATCTTTTTAGATGTATATAAGTCGCAAATACAGCTTTTGCGAGCATCGCAGTGTCCTGCTATAAATTGCACCACGTAACGTTTGTGCTCTTTATAAGGGATCAGCAGGATGCTGAACACAAGAGCCGACGGGGAGGCCAGAAGGCCCGCACCCGCAGGCGGCGAGCGCAGCCTGCTTTCGAACATCAAGCTGTTCGAGAGCTTAAACGCAGCGGAACTGACCAGCCTTGAAGTCGCGAGCCGATACCGGCGCTTTTCGGCGCAGGAAACGATCATCGAACGCGACGATATGTCGACGGACGTGTTCTTTCTGGTCCGCGGCAGCGCCCGGGTCGTCAACTACTCGCTTTCGGGTAAAGAAATCACTTTCGATGACCTTCACGAAGGGCAGTTCTTTGGCGAGCTGTCGGCGCTCGACGGCCGGCCGCGTTCGGCCACGGTCATCGCGACCGAGGATTCGCTGATTGTTTCACTGAAGGCGCAGGTTTTTCTCGACCTCGTGCTCGAGACGCCGCGGCTCGCGCAGCGGCTCCTGTTGCGTTTGGCCGGGATGGTGCGCGCGGCTAATGACCGCATCATGGATTTGAGCACGCTCGCGGCGATCAACCGCGTTCAGGCCGAACTCCTGCGCCAGGCCCGCGCCGAGGGCGGCGACCGCAATGCCGCGGTGATCGAGCCGATCCCGACCCACAGTGACTTTGCGAGCCGGGTCAGCACGACACGCGAGACGGTTGCGCGCGTGCTCAACGACTTGGCACGACAAGGGATCGTCGAGCGCACGCGCGACGCGCTCATGATCCACGACTTGCAGAAGCTGAAGCAGATGGTTGAAGAGGTGCGCGGCTGACGTGAACGCGCCGGCTGCCTACTTAAGCTTCGTCTCTTTGAAGACGACGTGCTTACGTGCGACGGGATCGTACTTGCGGAACTCGAGCTTTTCCGTCGCCGTGCGCGGGTTTTTCTTCGCAATATAAAAATAGCCGGTGCCGGCGCTGCTGGCCAGCTTGATCAGGACCGTGGTCGGCTTCGCCATCGCGCCAGAGACTCCGAAAGGCTACGCAAAGGGACGCGGAGTGTTGCCGCCGCCGGCGCGGAAGTCAAGGCCGGACCGCGCGCGGTGCTCACAGATGGCCCGCGTCTCAGACGGCCGGCTTGTCGGACGGCCGCTGCACGGCGCATCGTTCGCGGAAGGTCCAACGCTGGTGGGCAAAGAAGTTCCACACCAAGAGGACGCCGGTTACCAGAACCTGCGCCGGCAGGTAGTGCACGCCAACGCCAGCGGTTAGGCCCGCCATCAACACGGTATTGAGGATCAGGCTGAGGCCCGCGAATAGAAAGAAGACCGGCACTGCGATCGCGTGCCGCTGCGCGGAGAAAAACGTAAAGCGGTGGTTGAGCACGTAGCTGACGACGGCGCCAACAAGGCAGCCGGCGGCGGAAGCCGCAACGGCACCCACGGCGCCCGCCTGTACGAGCACGACCAGGACCGCGTAGTGGGCAGCGGTCGCAATCACGCCGACGCCGGTGAAGCGGATGAAGCGTGCGATCAGACCAGGCTTTTCTCGCGCCGTCGCCGCAACTGTTGCGGATGGCGATCCCGAAATGGCTGCTCTCCCGTCTCAGGAGGAATGGCCGCGGTGCCGGCGCCAGTCCTTCACCACCGACAACACGGCACCTAAGCGCTTGACCTCGTGGATCAGGGTGCCGCGCGGCGGCCGGTCGACATAGTCGGCGCAGTGCATGTGCATCGGCGCGATCAGAAAGTCGGCGCGCTCGCGGTCCCCCGTCCAGACGAGAAACGACGGTGCCGCTTCCTCGAAGGTCAGCCGTTCGGCGCAGACGGCGAACACCTTGAACGTGCGCGGGACCGGACGGCCGGGATATTGTTTCTGGATGAACTCGGCCAGCCAGTCGGTCGCCTCCGGCACCGAGTTCCCCCAGTAGTCCATGACGTAGAGCTCCTCTGCACCGTCCGGGCCGCCGACGAAGAGGTTGTAGTCGACATACTGGTTGGGGTGCAGCAGAACCAGGGAGGAGGCCTGCACCGCCACCAGCAGTGCGATCGCGCTCGCAGCGGCGGTCGCCAGAACCGGCCCCCGGAGGGTGGCGCGTGCCAGCAGCCGGTCGAGCCCCGCGCCTGCGAGGACCGCCAGCGGCGGCACGACAAACAGAAAATGGCGGATGCCGTCGTAGGCCGTCGGGCGCACGAGGATGAAGTAGACCACCGGCAACAGCGCCGCCGTTGCGGTCACGCCGATCGCGCGAGTGCGGCCGGCGATCGGGCCGTCCTGTCGTCTCCCGCGCAACCGCATGAGGAAGCTAATACCAGCGGCTGCCAAGCCGACCAAGAGAACGATCGGCAGCTTGATCATCAAGTAGATGGGCAGATACTGCGGCGGGACCTTCGACACGGCGACGACCTCGCCATCGAGGATGGTCTGGATGCCCATGTCGAGGCTGGAAAAGTGTGCGAGCGCCCGGATCGGGTTCAGGGGATCAAGCACGGCCCACGGCCAGAACACTGCCATCAGGCCGTAGGCAACCACCAGCGCCGGCGCCATCACGGCTGCGATGCGCGCAATGTCCATCGCGCGGCCGCGCCAGCCCTCCGCACGCATGGTCATCGCCAACCACGCCGCCACACTGAGAGCAAGATAGGCCAGCAGCAGCACGGCGCCGACCCTTAACCCCAGGCTCAAACCCAGGCTCACGCCGAACAGGAGCGTGTCGGCGAGCTTCGGTCGCGGCAACGCGGCTGCGATGCGGCACAGGAAGTAGACCCCCCAGATCATGCCGACCGCAAACGGGATGTCTTTGGTATGATTAAACATCCCGCCATACCAGGGGCCCGTGAGCGCGAGCAGGAGAAGGGCGAGGCAGCCGGCGCGCGGGCCAGCGAGGAAGCGGCCCAGCATGAATACGCCGCCAAGACCGATGATGCCGATCGAGGCACACAGCAGATGCCGCGTCTCGTACAGCTCGAACGGCAGGTGCGCCGCCAGCAAAGTGGCGGTCAGATCGAACAAGCCGCCGTAATAAAAAAGATCCTTGAACTGAAAGGCGGACCAGTCGGCGAAACGGCTGGTGTAAAACTTCAGCAGCTTCTCGCCGTAGAGTTGCTGAACGTATTCGTCATTGGAGACACCGTAATCGGCGGCCGTTACTGCCGCCACGCTTGCGATGGCGATCAGCGTCGCGATCGCCCCCCAATCCCAAACCGTCAACCGCTCATATCGCCGCTGCATGCGCTTTCGCCTCTTGGACCAAGCCCGCTTATATTCGTTCCTGCTGATCCGGCCTCATATGCGCTCGGAAGCGTCCGCGTTTACGCGACCTTGCGCACGCGCCGTGGCGCCCCTTCTTGCTTGTCCTCGGTGAAGCCGAAGCGCTCACGTACCACATAGAGTGGCCGACCCTTCGCCTCCTCGAACACACGGGCGAGATAGTCGCCGAGGATGCCGAGGCTCAACAGCTGCATCCCGCCCAGGAACAGCACGACCGCGAGCAGGGACTCGTAGCCGGGGACATCGAGACCGTAAACCATGACACGGATGAGACGGACAACGATGTAAAAAAACGCCAGCAACGAGATCGCAGCTCCGATCACGCTCCAGACCCGCAACGGCAGGTTCGAGAACGCCGTCAGCGCGTCGAACGCGAAGCCCAGTTTTTTTAATGGCGAGAACTTGCTCGTGCCGCCCGAACGGCTCTCGACGGTAAACGGGACGCCCAGCGTGCGAAAGCCGACCCAGGCGTACATCCCCTTCATGAATCGGTTCCGCTCCGGCAACGCATTGAGCGCGTCGACGACCTTGCGGTCGAGCAAGCGGAAATCGCCTGCCTCCGGCGGCAGCTTCACGACCGAAAAATGCTCGAACAGCCAGTAGAAGACGCGCGTGCACGCGCGGTCGAGCGCGCCCTGGTATTCGCGGGAGCGGCGGACGGCGTAGATCATCTCGTAGCCCTCGCGCCATCGCGCCACCATCTCGGCAAGCATCTCCGGCGGGTGCTGCAGATCACCGTCCATGCTGACGACGGCGCCGCCGCTGGCATGGAAGAAGCCGCAGGCGAGCGCGGCCTCCTTGCCGAAGTTGCGCGAGAGATCGATCACTTTGAGTTCCGGAACGACGCGCGCGATCTCCAAGGCCCGGTCCAGCGTTCGGTCGGTGCTGCCGTCGTTGATGAGCAGTACCTCGAAGCCCATGCTCAATCCCCGCAGGACCGGCTCCAGCCGTGCCCACAAGTTCGCGAGGTTGGCTTCCTCGTTCTTGAGCGGTACAATGACCGATAGGTCGACTGACATCGCGCAGATTTCTCACGGCGTGCGTGTAACCTGGAACACCCATGCGCCGCACGAAGGCGCCTACCGCCTCCCTGATCGCGCGGCAAACGTGAGTGCCCTCCACGCCGGTTGTTCCGGCAGTTCTCGTGCACGCTAAATAGCGGTTTTTCCTCGTTCTGTCGAGGTTCGGCGATGATCGGCTCCCTTCGCTGTGACAAACGGATCCTGGTGTGTGCCGACGATTACGGCATCGCGCCCGGCGTCAGTGCGGCGATCCGCGAGCTGGTTGCGGCGAGACGACTGTCGGCGACCAGTTGCATGGTCGCAGGCGCTTGGTGGGAGGAGGAGGCGCCGCGGCTGCGGCCGTTCAAGGGCAGTGTCGATATTGGTCTGCATTTCACGCTCACGGACCTTGCGCCGCTGGGGCGGATGCCGGACCTGGCACCGGCCGGCCGCTTGCCGCCGCTTGGCACCCTGATCCGCCGCACGCTCCTGCGCCGGCTTGATGCGGGCGAGATCGCCACTGAACTGGAGCGCCAGATCGACCGCTTCGTCGCGCTGATGGGCTGCGAGCCAGCGTTTCTCGATGGTCACCAGCATGTTCACCAGCTGCCCGTGGTCCGCGACCCGGTGCTTGACGTGTTCGCCCGTTGCCTGCAACCGGCGGGCGCCTGGATGCGCTTTCCGACCGTCCCGGTCGCCGATCTCTTCAGCCACCGGATCGCGCTTGTCCGTGCGCTTGCGATCAACGTGCTGGGCCTGGGCTTTCGCCGCCGCTGCCGCGCGCGCGGCATCCCCGGCAATACCGGCTTTCGCGGTGTGCGCGGCTTCGCGAACGAGGCGCCGTATCCTCGACTGATGGCGCGGTTCCTCAAGGGTCTCGGCCGCGGCAGCCTGATCATGTGCCACCCGGGCCGTGCCGACGCCGCACTCGCCGCCATCGACCCGGTGACGACGGCACGCGAGGAGGAATTCGCGTTCCTCGCCTCGGACGCCTTTCCGGCGCTGCTTAGCCAGAATGGCTGCCGGCTTTCGCGGTTTTGCGAGCTATGAGCCTGCGGTCGCGGCCGATCAGGCTGGCCACAGGCCGCCCGTGATCGGCCGGGGTTCAACATCGGCTGGATCGAGCGTGACATGGCGGATGCGCCGCCGGTTCCAGGTGTAGGTAATGTGGATGCGGCCATCGCCGCTTGCGATCACCGCCGGGTACGAGAACTCGCCCGGTGCGTCTTCGAGGACGGCGAGCGCATGCCAATGCAAGCCGTCATCGGAGACGATAACGTTGAGCGGCGAGCGGCCGCCGGCAGCATGATTGTACACCACCAGTGCTCGGCCGTCGGCAAGGCTGACGCCGTCGATGCCGCTGTCGGGATTGGGGAGCTCGGTCGGCTGCATCCTGGTCCAGGTCTCGCCGCCGTCGGTGGACCAGCACTCGGTGATCGCCCCCTGGCGCGAGCGGCATAAGAGCTGGATGCGGCCATCCGCATGGCAGAGGATCGTTGGCTGGATGGCCGCAAAGGCCTCGCGCCGGTTGAGCGGCGGGCCGCGGCGCCAGGTCTTGCCGAGATCGCCCGTGTATTCCATGTGCACGCGCCATCCGCGGCGCTCGCAGGATGACGGGCACAGCAGCACGCCGTCCGTGCGCAGTATCGGCTTGTTCTTGATCGGCCCATAGATGCCCTCCGGCAGCCGCACCGGATCGGACCAGGCGCTGCCGCCGTCCACCGACTGCATCATCATGCCCCACCAGCGGCTGGGGCTGGGGCCGGCCTTGTAGAACAGCAGGAGTGGGCCGCCGGGAACCTGGAACAGCACCGGGTTCCAGCACGGAAAGCGCTTCAAGCGTGAGACGACGCCATCGGCAACCGGCTCCGGCGCCGACCACTGGCCATCGCGCTGCAACGACAGCCAGATGCGGACATCGCCATGCCCTTCCCGCGTGCCGCCGAACCAGGCGACGACAAGACCATGCGGTGTCTTTGCAATCGTCGAGGCATGGGCGGCCGTGAATGGCGCGGTCTCAAAAATGAACCCTTGCTCCATGCCGGCACTCCCGTCGGCTCGGACGCTCAGGCGCGGTGTCCGGCGCGAGGCCGCGCCGAGGATTTGCGCGGAAGCCGGCTCGATCGCCTGCGACTGTCAGCGGTGGGCAAGCCGGCAAGAATCTCGAACAGGATGCCGCCGGTCAGCGGGTTGGCCTCGACGAGGCGGACTTCGACCCGATCGCCTAAGCGGAACGTCAGGCCCGAGGCGCGCCCGACCAGCTGGTGCGTGCGTTCGTCGTGGATGTAATAGTCATCGGGCAGGGTGCGCACCGGTATCAGCCCGTCGGCCGCGGTTTCATCCAAGGTGACGAACAGGCCGAAGCGGGTGACGCCGTTGATGCGGCCGGTGAACTGGCTGCCGCGGCGCTCGGCCAGAAAAGCGGCCGTGAAGCGGTCGACGGCGTCGCGCTCGGCCGCTGCCGCGCGCCGTTCGGTCGCGGAGATGTGCTGCGCCAACGGTTCAAGGTCACCGTCAACCGTCGCGAGACCGCCCTCGCCATCTTTAAGCGCGGTGATCAACGCGCGATGCACAACCAGATCGGCATAGCGGCGGATCGGCGAGGTGAAATGGCAGTAGCGCTTCAGCGCGAGGCCGAAGTGGCCGATGTTGTGCGGATCGTATTGCGCCTGGGCCTGGGCGCGCAGCACGACCTCGTTGACGAGGCGTGCTTCGGGCTTCTCTGCCGCCCGCTCAAGCACGCGGTTAAAGTCATGCGGCTTCATGAGGTTGCCGTGCGGCAGCTTGAGGCCGAGGGTGTCGAGGAAATCGCGCAAGGCCGCCAGCTTCTCCGGCGTCGGCTGGTCGTGCACCCGATACATGCACGGAACCTTGCGTGCCTCCAGCGTCTCGGCGGCGGCGACGTTGGCGAGGATCATCAATTCCTCGATCAGCCGGTGGCTGTCGAAGCGCTCGCGCATCGCAATTCCGGCAACATCGCCGGCAGCGTCGAGCAACACCCGGCGCTCCGGCACGTCGAGCTCGAGCACGCCGCGCGCCGTGCGTGCGCGGGCAAGCGCCCCATAAGCGCCGTAGAGCGGTGTGATCACGCTCTCGGTCAGGGCTGCGGTCGTCTCGTCCGGCCGGCCGTTGTGCGCCTCTTGCACCTGGGTATAGGTAAGGCGCGCGTGCGAGCGCATCATCGCCCGGCGGAAGCTGTGGTCCAGCAGCCGGCCGTCCCGATCGATCCTTAAGTGCGCGGCAAGGCACGGACGGTCCTCGCCGGGCTTCAACGAGCACCATCCGTTGGAGAGCGGCTCGGGCAGCATCGGCACCACCCGATCGGGAAAGTAGACCGAGTTGCCGCGCTCCAGTGCTGCGCGATCAAGGGCACTGCCGGGGCGGACGTACCAGGCGACGTCGGCAATGGCGACGATCAGGCGCCAGCCGCCGGCATTGCCGGCGGCTGGGTCCGGTTCCGCCCACACCGCGTCATCGAAGTCGCGCGCATCCTCGCCGTCGATGGTGACGAGAGGAAGCGCGCGCAGGTCTTCGCGACCCCCGATCGCCGCACCATCGGCCGCTGCCGCCTCGCGCAGCGCAGCATCGGGAAAGCGCGCCGGGATGTCGTGGTCGTGCAGGGTGATGAGCGTGATCGAGCGCGTGCCTTCGGTCGGCCCGATGCGCTCGACGACGCGCGCCTCTTTGAGGCCAAGCGGCCGCACGCCCCGCACCTCTGCCCACACCAGTTCCCCCACCTCGGCGCCGCCGCTTTCGGTTGCCGGCACGATGAACTCCTCGCGCGCGCGGCGGTCGATGGGAACGATCCGCAAGGTATCGCCGACGCGGCCGAGAATGCCCAAGGTGCGCGGCGGCGCTGCGCTCAAGCGGCGGATGACGCGCGCCTCGTAGCTCGCTGGGCCGACCTTCTTCAGCCGCGCCAGAACCTTCTCGCCGGCCGCATAGGCGCCGCGGCTTCGCCGTTCGGGTGCAACGCAGATCAGGGGCGGCATGCCGTCAGACCAGCCGAAGGGGCGTGCGGTCGTCTCGCCGTCGGTATCGACGCCAGTGATTTCGATAACGGCGACGCTCGGCAGCTGGCCAGGTTCGCCGTAGCGTCGGCCGCGCCCGCGCGCCAGCAGCCCCTCGCCCTCGAGCTCCTTCAACAGCGCGCGAAGTTCGAGCTTCTGGTCGGCATCGAGGTGAAACGCGCGCGCGATCTCGCGCTTGCCGACCCGTGGACCGGCGGAGCGAATGAAGGCGATGACTTGCTCACGCGTCGGAAAGGGAGCCGGCATCCGTTTCCGTTTCGCTGCCTTCCCGGATGGTCACCGAAGGCTTGCGCCGCGGCTTGGCCTTCTTCTTCGCAGCGGCGCCAACTCCCTTTGCCGCGGCTCGCTCGTTCTTGGCCGCCCGCTTGGCTGTCCCCTGGGTCGGCTCTGCCTTCGCTGCGGTTTTCTTCGCCGCGGCCTTGGTCCCGGCCTTAACTCCTCCTTTGGCTGCAGGCGCGGCAGCCGCCTTTTTCGCCAGCAGCGCCACTGCCGTTTCCAGGTCGAGGACATCGCCGGCAATCCCCGCCGGCAGCGTCGCCCGGATCGGGCCGTGCTGGACGTAGGCGCCAAAGCGGCCGTCCTTCAGCGTGATCGGTTTGCCATCCGCCGGATGCGCGCCGATCGTGCGTCCCGCGGCGGCTGGCCGGCTGCGCGCGAGCAGATCGACGGCACGGTTGAGGCCGATGCTGAACACGTCGTCGTCGCGCTTCAAGGAGACGTAGCGGTCGGCCATCTTGATAAACGGCCCGTAGCGGCCGATGCCGGCGATGATCTCCTCGCCGCTCTCGGGATGGGGACCGACCGTGCGCGGCAGAGCCAGATGCTGAAGGGCCTGATGGAGGTCTACGGTCTCCGGATCGACGCCGCCGGCAAGCGATACCCGCTTCGGCTTGGCCGCCTCGTCCTTCTCGTCGCCGCTGTCGGCGCTGCCGCGCTGGACGTACCAGCCGTATGGGCCCTTGCGGATGCTGACTTCGAGGCCGGTCGCGGGGTCGGTTCCGAGACTGCGGCCGGTGCCGTTGCCCTGCGCGCCCGCCTTGGCCTGATCATCGGCGTTCATCGGCACCAGAGGCCGCGTGTAGCGGCAGTTTGGATACTCCGAACAGCCGATGAAGGCGCCGAAGCGGCCGAGCTTGAGGCTCAGGCGACCGCTGCTGCAGCTGGGGCAGACGCGCGGATCGCCCTCGCCGTCCTGGCGGAAGAAGTGCGGACCCAGGATTCGGTCGAGCGCATGCAGCACCTCCGTGATCCTGAGGCCTTTGATGTCCTCGACGGCGGCGCTGAACTCGCGCCAGAAATCGTCGAGCACCGTCTTCCACTCGCAGCGCCCGCCGGAAACATCGTCCAGCCTCGCCTCCATGTCGGCGGTGAAGCCGTAGGCGACGTAGCGATCGAAGAAGCTCGCCAGGAACGCGGTGACCAGCCGGCCGCGATCTTCCGGCACGAAGCGCCGGCTTTCCAGGCGGACGTACGTTCGGTCCTGCAACACCTGCAGGATCGTTGCGTAGGTGGAGGGGCGGCCAATGCCGAGCTCCTCCATACGCTTCACGAGGCTCGCCTCGGTGTAGCGCGGCGGCGGCTGGGTGAAATGCTGTTCCGCCTCGACATGCTTGCGCCGGGCGGCCTCGTCGCTATTCATCTGCGGCAGGACACGGCTGGCAGCGTCGTCGCCGTCGCCGGTGCGGTCCGGCTCGTCGTCGCTCTCCCGGTAGAGCTTGAGAAAGCCGTCGAAGGCGATGACCGAGCCATTGGCGCGGAAGACGACCTGCCGATCGTCGGCAACGATATCGGCTGCAACCTGGTCGAGCACGGCCGATTCCATCTGGCTTGCGACCGTCCGCTTCCAGATCAGCGTGTAGAGCTTGAGCTGGTCGGCGTCGATATAGGCGGCGACCTCGGCTGGCCGGCGCATCAGATCGGTCGGGCGGATCGCCTCGTGAGCCTCCTGGGCGTTCTTCGCCTTGGTCTTGTAGATCCGCGGCTGCGCCGGCAGATAGCGCTGACCGAAGTCGTTCTCGATCAGCGCGCGGCATCCGGTGATGGCATCAACAGCCATCTGCACGCCGTCGGTCCGCATGTACGTGATCAGGCCGACGGTCTCGCCGCCAATCGCGATCCCCTCGTAGAGCCGCTGCGCAATTCGCATTGTGGTCGTGGCGCTGAACGAAAGTTTACGCGAGGCTTCCTGCTGCAACGTCGAGGTGATGAAGGGCGGTGCCGGGTGGCGGCGGGTCTGCTTGCGCTCGACCTTGCCGACGCTATAGGTGCGCGCGCTGGCGGCGGCAACAGCCGCGTCCGCCGCGGCCTTGTCGCCGAGTGCCATCTTGTCAAGCTTGCGGCCGTCGATGTGCGTCAGTTGAGCCGCGAAAGGTTCGCCGCGCACGGTCTCGAACAGGCCCTTGACCGTCCAGTACTCCTGCTGGCGGAAGGTCTCGATCTCGGTCTCGCGCTCGCAAATAAGGCGCAGAGCGACCGATTGCACCCGGCCAGCCGACCGGCTGCCCGGCAGCTTTCGCCACAGCACCGGTGACAGCGTGAAGCCGACCAGATAATCGAGCGCCCGCCTGGCGAGGTAGGCGGCAACCAGCTCCTCGTTCAGCGCCCGCGGCTGGCTGAAGGCATCGACGATGGCGCCCCGCGTGATCGAGTTGAACACCACGCGCTTGACATCGACGCCGGCGAGCGCCTTTTTCTGCCGCAGAAGCTCGCAGACGTGCCAGGAAATCGCCTCACCCTCGCGGTCGGGGTCGGTCGCGAGGAACAGCCGGTCGGCCCCCTTGAGCGCGCTGGCGATGGCGTCGACGTGCTTGCGCGCCTTGGGGTCAACCTCCCAGGTCATCGTGAATCCCTCCTCGGGGCGGACCGAGCCGTCCTTGGCGGAGAGATCACGGACATGGCCGTAGCTGGCGAGAACGGTATACCCGGGACCGAGGTACTTGGTGATCGTTTTAGCCTTCGCGGGCGACTCGACCACAACGACGTTCATTCCTGATGAAGCTCCGCCCAACGGTGAGAGAGAGACACGTCTAATGGGCAAAGGCACGGCCGGCCACCCCGCCATCACCCAAGAGTGCAGGATGGTGGCAACGGCGGCCGGCGGCAAGGGCCAATTCCGTCTTCGGTTTCCAACCCGGCGCGTCGCGGCACCCTGCCTGCGTCGTCCCGTCTTGGGCGCTGTTCGGGCGCACACGGCCAAAACGGGGCTTGAAGCGGTCGCTTCCTCGTGCGTAAGCTCGTGATGTTGGCGGGAAACCGCTTGGACAGCCCTGAGAAGGCGCAACGCGGATGGTGGCGCGCGTCGCGACGGTCGCGTTTCAGAGCATCGATGTGCCGGAGGTCGGCGTGCAGGTGCAGATCATGAGCGGCCTGCCGACCTTCGCCGTCGTCGGCCTGCCCGACAAGCCTGTGGCGGAGAGTCGCGAGCGGATGCGCGCTTCGCTCGCCGCTATGGGCTTTAGGCCGTCAACCTGGCGCCGACGGACCTCCTCAATGAAGGCAGCCACTTCGATCTGCCGATCGCGCTTGGCCTCCTGCCAATCCAGGCCCGCGCCGGAGGCGATGCCGGAACGACGTGTGCGCCGGGCCAACGGGAGCCGATCGTGAATCCAATTCTCCGCCATCGCCTCAAACAGCTCGTCCACTGGGCCGGCATTCGCACCCGTTCGGACGCGCCGCAGCGCCGGACCATGGGGGAATCGATGCGCAATCTGGCGCGGCTGGGCTTTTGTCCGCGAACGCTCATCGACGTCGGCGCCGCGCACGGCACCTACGATCTCTATGATCCGTTCCCAGGATCGTATCTGCTTCTGATCGAGCCGATGCAGGAGTTCGCGAGCGCGCTCGAGGTGGCGTGTCGCGCTTACAAGGGCGGGTACGTTATCGCCGCTGCCGGTGCCGAGCGCGGCCGCATCGAGATCCGCTTCGGCTCCGACCTGACCGGTTCGAGCCTGGCGGTCAGTGGCGCTGAGACCGCGCCGCTCAAAAGCCGCACCGTCGAGCTTATGCGGGTCGATGCACTGGTACAGGAGCGCAACCTCGCCGGCCCCTACCTCCTCAAGGTTGACGTGCAGGGGAGCGAGATGGACGTCGTCGCCGGGGCAAAGGAGATCCTGGCGGAGACGGAAGTGATCATCCTTGAAACGGCGCTCTATCGCCTGGGCAAGAAGCGGTCGGTCTTTGCCGAGGTGGTGCGCGATCTCAATGCCTTGGGTTACTCCGTCTATGACATGTTCGACGGCGTCAATCGGCCACTCGACGGTGCGCTGGCGCAACTTGACGTCGCCTTCGTCAAGACGGACAGCGTCTTCCGCCGCGACGATCGCTGGTCGACCCCCGAACAGCAACAGGCGTTCGACAGCCATCTCCTCCAGCGCTTGCGCCCGCTGCTCGGCATCTAGCGCACGGTCGCCGCCGGAACCACGTTGCCCAAACGGGGCTCGAAGCGGCCGCTTCCTCGTGCCTAAGCTCGTGATGTTGGCGGGAAACCGCTTGGACAGCCCTGAGAAGGCGCAACGAGGATGGTGGCGCGCGTCGCGACGGTCGCGTTTCAGGGCATCGATGTGCTGGACGTCGGCGTGCAGGTGCAGATCATGAGCGGCCTGCCGGCCTTCGCCGTCGTCGGCCTGCCCGACAAGGCTGTGGCGGAGAGTCGCGAGCGGGTGCGCGCTTCGCTCGCCGCCATGGGTTTAGGCCTGCCGGCCAAACGCATCACCGTCAACCTGGCGCCGGCGGACCTCCTCAAGGAAGGCAGCCACTTCGACCTGCCGATCGCGCTTGGCCTGCTGGCGGCGATGGGCGTACTGCCGGCCGATGAAATCGCCTGCTTCTCGGCGCTGGGAGAACTTGCTCTTGATGGCATGATCGGCCCGGTCGCGGGCGTGCTGCCGGCCGCCGTGCATGCATCCGCCACTGGCCGTGGCCTGATCTGCCCACAAGCGCAGGGCGGCGAGGCGGCCTGGGCCGCCGGCATCGACGTGCTGGCGCCGCCGACGCTGTTGGCGCTGGTCAACCACTTCAAGGGCAGCCAGGTGCTGTCGCCGCCCAAGCCGCGCCTTGCCGGCGCTGGTGCCAGCTACCCCGATCTTGCCGACATCAAGGGCCAGGAGACGGCCAAGCGGGCAATCGAGATTGCGGCTGCCGGCGGCCACAACCTTTTGATGGTCGGCCCGCCCGGTTCCGGCAAGTCGATGCTGGCGCAGCGGCTGCCGGGCCTGCTGCCGCCGCTCGATCCGGCCGAGGCGCTCGAAGTCAGCATGATCCACTCGATCGCCGGCGAGCTCAAGGAGGGCGCGCTGGTGCAGCGGCGGCCGTTTCGCGATCCGCACCATTCCGCCTCCATCGCGGCGCTCGTCGGGGGCGGCTGGCGCGCCAAGCCGGGCGAGGTTTCGCTCGCGCACTTGGGCGTCTTGTTCCTCGACGAGCTGCCGGAGTTCCAGCGGCCGGCGCTGGAAGCGCTGCGCCAGCCGCTGGAGAGCGGCAGCGTCAGCGTCGCCCGCGCCAACGCACACGTCACCTATCCGGCGCGCGTGCAGCTGGTGGCGGCGATGAACCCGTGCCGCTGCGGCTGGCTCGACGATGCGGGCCGCGCCTGCAGCCGGGCGCCGCGCTGCGCCGCCGATTATCAAGCGCGCATTTCCGGGCCAGTGTTCGATCGCATCGACCTGCACATCGACGTCCCGGCGGTGAAGCCGGCCGATCTCGCGCTGCCGCAAGCGGCGGAGCGCTCGGCGACCGTGGCTGCCCGCATCGCGGCCGCCCGCACCCGCCAGCGCCAGCGCTATGCGCAAGGCGCGAACGGTACCGCCATCCGCACCAACGCCGAGGCTGAGGGCGAACTGCTCGATCGCCACACGCGTCCCGATGAGGCCGGCCGGCGGCTCTTGACCGAGGCCGCCGATCGTTTGAAGCTGTCGGCGCGCGGCTACCACCGCACGCTCCGGGTCGCCCGCACGCTCGCCGATCTGGACGACGCGGACGGCATCAAGCGCGTCCATATCGCCGAGGCGCTGTCCTACCGGCGGCTGGCACCCGGGCGCTGCTGACCGCAGCCCGCTTGCCTGCCGCCGTCGGTCCGCTACACCGGAGGCGCGGCGGCGTGCGCCGGCGATGCGGATGCGGAAAAGGAAGCGCGATGAGACGGTGGAAGCGGATCGGCGCGCGCGCGTGGCTGGTCGTCTTTCTCGTCGCGTTCGCGCCCGCAGCCGGCGCGGCGGCGGAGAAGAACCTTCTGCCGGGGATAGGCGCCGACGATCGCCGCGTGCCGGTTGAGTCGACTGCATGGCCCTGGTCAGCGATCGGCCGGCTCAATACCTCGACCGGGCGCCACTGCACCGCCACCCTGATCGCCCGCGATGCGGTGGTGACTGCCGCGCACTGCGTTCATGATCCGCGTACGGCCAGGCTCGTTCGTCCGTCGACGCTGCATTTTGTGGCCGGCTATCAGCGTGGCAGTTATGTCGCGCATGCGGTCGGGCGGTCGATCAAGGTGGCGGCGCCGGCACGGCCTCAGGCGGTTGCCGGGATCGACAGGGTCGCCCGCGACTGGGCCATCGTCGTCCTCGATCCGCCGCTGGCCATTCGCCCGATCCCCGTGCTGTCAGGAGACGGCGGGATGCAAGCCGTGCCACCGGGGAGCCTCCTGCGGGCCGGCTACAGCCAGGACCGGCCACACCAGCTTGCTGTGCACGATGGCTGCCGCATCAAAGACCGACTCGCTCAGGGACGCGTCTGGCTTACCGACTGTGATGCAACGCGTGGCGATTCCGGCTCACCGGTGCTGATCAGGCGCGACACGACAGTTGATCTCGTCGGCATCACGGCGGCCGTCGTCGATGCCGGCAGTCCCACCGGCGGTCCCACCGGTACTCTCGTCATCCCCGCTGTCGCTTTCGCCGCTGCTCTCGCCTCGCGCACGCCTGAAGCCTCTCAACGGTAGCCCGCAGGATGCGGGAGCGGACAACGCAACAAAGCGTCGCTCTGACAAAGGACGAATCGAAAGCGAGGCCAATGTCCACCGGATCGGGTCGCGCAACGACTGGCAATACATCGGCCGTCGCCTCAGACGTCGAGATTGGCGACGTTGAGCGCATTCTCCTCAATGAATTTGCGCCGCGGCTCGACGATGTCGCCCATCAGGGTCGAGAACACCCCTTCCGCGTCATCGGCGTGGCTGATGCGGACCTGAAACAGCGAGCGTGCGTTCGGGTCCAGCGTCGTGTGCCACAGCTGATCGGCGTTCATCTCGCCCAAGCCCTTGTAGCGCTGGATCGCCACGCCGCGGCGGCCGATGTCCATCACCGCTTCGGCAAGGCCGACCGGGCCGGCGATCGCGTGCTCTTTGTCCTTGACGATGAGCCGGCCCGGCTGCTGGTAGAACTCCTGAAGCATGGCGGTTTTGGCGCTGATCTTGCGCGCCTCGCCGGACTCGATCAGCTTGGCATCGATGACGTGGCGCTCCGCGACGCCGCGCACCGTGCGGCTGAAGGCAAGCCCGCCGTCTGCCGCCGCGCCATGCCAGCCGCGCTCGCTTGGCTTCTCCAGCGCATCGAGCCGCGCTGCCATCGCAGCAGCCGCCGCCGCCGCGCGCTCGGGATCGCTGAGGATCCGCGGATCGAATGCGCCCGCGACCGCAGCCTGCTCGAGGAGTTCGAGCGGCAACTGCTGCGCCAACCGGCGCAGGCGGTCGGCGACGGCGCGCGCCTCGTCAACCACGCGACGCAGATCGGCGCCGGCGATCTGCTCGCCGCCGTGGGTCGTGAAGACCGCGCCTTCCTCGATCGCGGCCGTCATCAGGTGATTTTCGAGCGCCCCATCGTCTTTGAGGTAGACCTCCGATGAGCCGCGCTTGGCGCGGTAGAGCGGCGGCTGGGCAATGTAGAGATAGCCGCGATCGATGATGTCCGGCATCTGCCGAAAGAAAAACGTGAGAAGAAGAGTGCGAATGTGGCTGCCGTCGACATCGGCATCGGTCATCAGGATGATCTTATGATAGCGACACTTGCCGATGTCGAAGTCTTCCCGGCCGATGCTGGTGCCGAGTGCCGCGATCAGCGTGCCGATCTCGGCCGAGCTCAGGATCTTGTCGAACCGCGCCCGTTCGACGTTGAGGATCTTGCCTCGGAGCGGCAGGATCGCCTGGTTGGCGCGGTTGCGCGCCTGCTTCGCCGTGCCGCCGGCCGAATCGCCCTCGACGATGAACAGCTCGCTGCGGGCCGGGTCGCGCTCCTGACAATCGGCGAGCTTGCCTGGCAGCGAGGTGATGTCGAGCGCGCCTTTGCGCCTGGTCAGCTCGCGCGCCTTGCGGGCCGCCTCGCGTGCCGCCGCCGCCTCGACGATCTTGCCCAGCACCTTTCTGGCTTCCGTCGGGTTCTCCTCGAACCAGCGGTCGAGCTGTTCGCCGACGATTGACTCGACCGCCGGGCGCACCTCCGAGGAGACGAGCTTCTCCTTGGTCTGGGACGAAAATTTCGGATCCGGCACCTTGACCGAAAGCACGCACGTCAGGCCCTCGCGGGCATCGTCGCCGGTGATCGCGATCTTGTCTTTCTTCACCCACAGGGCCGAATAGGCCTGGACCGTGCGCGTCAGCGCGCCGCGGAAGCCGGCCAGATGGGTGCCGCCGTCCCGCTGCGGAATGTTGTTGGTAAAACACAGCATGGTTTCGTGGAAGCTGTCGTTCCACTGCAGCGCCGCCTCGACCGTCAGGTCATCCTTTTCGCCGCGGACCATGATTGGCGCCGCGGTAATCGGCGCCTTCGAGCGGTCGAGATAGGCGACGAAGGCCTTCACCCCGCCTTCGTAATGCAATTCGACTTCCCGCGGTGTGACAGCGCGTGAATCAATCAGCTTCATCCGCACGCCGGAATTGAGGAAGGCGAGCTCACGCAAGCGATGCTCGATGGTTGCATAATCGAACTCGGTCATCGAAAACACCTGCGCAGACGGAAGGAAAGTGAGCTGCGTTCCCGTCCGCGGCGATCTCGGCACCAAGGGGCCGATGTCGCCGAGGACGGCAAGCGGCGCTTCGACATCGCCGTCGCGAAAGCGCATGAAGTGCTCGTGCCCGTCCCGCCAGATCCGCAGCTCCAGCCATTCGGACAGCGCGTTGACCACCGAGATGCCGACGCCGTGCAGGCCGCCCGAAACCTTGTACGAATTGCTGTCAAACTTGCCGCCGGCGTGCAGCCGGGTCATGATCACTTCCGCCGCCGAGACCCCTTCCTCCTCGTGCAGGTCGACCGGGATGCCGCGGCCGTTATCGGTAACGGTCACCGAGCCGTCGGCGTTGAGCTGGACGACGACCTCCGTGCAATAGCCGGCAAGGGCCTCGTCGATCGCGTTGTCGACTGCCTCGTAAACCATGTGGTGCAGACCGGAGCCGTCATCGGTGTCGCCGATATACATGCCGGGTCGCTTGCGCACGGCTTCGAGGCCACGCAGCACCTTGATCGAGGTAGCGTCGTAAACATCCCCCGCCGGCGCGGTCGTTTCGCTCATGAGGTTCGCAAGGCTCCCTTCAAACCGCCGCTGCCGCCGCGGCCGCGCCTGCTGGCGCCGCTGCGCCCAGGGTAAAGAACTGCGCCCGGCCGGCGAGCGGGGCGAACACGCCGGCATCGGTTCCGGCGTACCATGCCTGACCGCCGACGGCTTCGACGCACTCGAACAGCGCCTGGCGGTGCCACGGGTCGAGGTGCGCCGCTACCTCGTCGAGGAGAAGCAGCGGCGCCACCGACCGCTCGCGGCGCTGCAGCCGGGCGCTCGCGAGAACAAGCGCAATCAGGAGCGCCTTCTGCTCTCCCGTCGAGCACGTCCGCGCCGGCCGGCCGGAGGCGGCATGCGCGACGGCCACATCGGCGCGGTGCGGACC
>JBATPX010000240.1:0-2157 GCA_049291695.1 Defluviicoccus sp. | reverse complement strand
CCTTCGACCATCGCCTGGCGGCGGCTCGCGTGCCAACAGTACCAGGCGGCGTTGGGCAGGATGGCGTGATCGATCGCGGCCTTGATGAAGCCTTCGTACAACTCGGGACCTTGGCTTGAGTCATCCCAGGTGATGCCGTAGCTGTTGCCCCAATCCTTGTTCTTGTCTGCCGCACCCTGTTTCGACGGATGATTGGTGCCGTCGTAATCAACCAAATATGGTGGATCGGTTGCGAACAAGATCGCCTTATGGTTGTGCATGACGCGAATGACGTCATCGGCCTTGGTGCTGTCGCCACATAACAGCCGGTGCTCGCCCAGCAGCCACAGATCGCCCGGCTGCGAGACCGGATTGGCCGGCGGCTCGGGGATGACGTCGTCGCCGGCAAGGCCGTCGCTCTCGTCCAGCGGCGCGAGCAGCCGCGCCAAGTCTTCACCCGCGAAGCCGGTGAGATCGAGATCGAAGCCCAGCGCGTTCAGCGCATGCAGCTCGGCGGCGAGCAGTTCGTCATTCCATTCCGAAAGCTCGGCGAGCCTATTGTCGGCGATGCGATAGGCGCGCACCTGTTCCGGCGTCAACTGCGACAGCCGGATCACCGGCACTTCCGCGAGCCCCAGATGCTGCGCTGCCAACAGCCGGCCATGGCCGGCAACGATCTCGCCGTCGTCGGCGATCAGAAGCGGTGCCGTGAAGCCGAACTCGACCAGCGAGGCGGCGATCTTGGCGATCTGATAGTCGGAATGGGTGCGCGCGTTGTTCGCGTACGGCTTCAGGCGCGCGAGCGGCCACAACTCGATCTGCTCAGGGCAAGAGCGAAGCGAAGTCACGGGTGACATCCTTGGCACGAATGGGAGCATGAAAAAACCGGCTCCTGGGGTGGATGCCGGCTCTGGATCCTGGCTAGCTTCCGGATTGGCTTCCGGGATCCACCGTTTTGATCCGCTAACGCATTGAAATGTAAAGGGTATTTTCAGTGCAGAGGGCGGCTTCTGGCTTGGCTGGCTTCCCTGGCTTCCCGATTTTTACGGCTCACGCTGGCAACCTTGCGGGCCTTGCCCACCAGCGGTTGTAGTCTCGGGGAAGGACCCAAGATATCAACCACTTACCGATGCCCGGAGAAGTTCCGGTGTCCTTTTTGCCTCCCGTTCCGAAGCCCTAAACCATGCTCTGTTACCTCTTCCAGTTGTGCCCCTCACCGCATCAGCGGCGAATCGCGAATCGATGTTCAAACATACTACATGTTGTGCGCCGCGTTGTCAATAGCACAATATGTGGTGCTTTCAAGGCCTCGTTGCGCCCCCTCCGGCATCGCCGCTGACGGCGCCTGTCACCGCCAGGGCGGCAACCGCCGCGCCCCTTGTCCGCTTACCTCGAAGAAATGTGTCGGCTGACGCCTCGCTGACGCCGTAGCCCGCTGCAGGCCCAATGCGAAGTATGGCAATCTTCTACATATTGCGACGGACGGTGTCAAGCGCACAAGATGTGCTCAAGCTCCTCGCCAGGCGGCAGCGTCGAATGGAGATGACGACCGCTCTTGCGGGTTATCCTCGTTGCGCGGTGCTTCAAGCAGCCCCATAGTTCACAAGTCAGACTTGGAGGCCGCGCATGAACCCCTTGCTCAACCGCATCGCCATCGATCCTCACGTGTGTGGGGGCAAGCCCTGCATCAGGGGCACCCGCATTTGGGTATCCCTGATCCTCGACTTCCTGGCCGAGGGCATGAGCGAGGCCGAGCTGTTAGCCGACTATCCCCAGCTTTCCCACGAGGATGTCCTGGCGGCGATCGCCTACGGGGCCGAAGCAGCGCGTGAGCAGATCGTGCCGGTGCCGATCGACCGCGTCGCGTGAAGATCAAGCTCGACGAGAACATCGGCCGTCGCGGCGCCGAGCTGCTCAAGGCTGCTGGCCACGATGTGATGACCGTCCGCGACCAGGACCTTTGCGGCGTTACCGATCAAACGCTGTTCGACATTTGCGCTCGCGAGCAACGGCTGCTGATCACCCTCGACCACGATTTCGGACAGGTGCTATGCACGTGATCATGAATCCGGCCAGCGTTTTCATCAAAGCGGCCACTTATGAGCGATTAGGAACGGCACGGCGTTTGGGTGTTTTGCCCACTCCGCCCCGCGGGGCGGAGTGGGCATCCGGCGTCTG
>JBATPX010000239.1:0-2344 GCA_049291695.1 Defluviicoccus sp. | reverse complement strand
TGCCGGGCCTCGTAGTTCTCGATCGTTTTTGCGAATGTCTTGTTGAGTTCAGCGACATGCGGGCGCGGGCCGACAAGCGACATCGTGCCCTGAAGGACATTCCAGAGCTGCGGCAGCTCGTCGAGGCTGCTGCGCCGAAGCAGGCGGCCGATTCGCGTGACCCGCGGATCGTTGCGCTGCGCCTGGCGAAAGGCGGCGTGGACGTCGTCCGCCGGACGCATGGTCCTGAATTTGTAAACGATGATTTCCTCGTTGTTGAAGCCGTAGCGCTTCTGGCGAAAGATCACCGGACCTGGGCTGTCGAGGCGGATCAGCGCTGCAACCACCAACATCAGTGGCAGGGCGCACATGAGGGCGATCGTGCCGAGGATCCTGTCCTCCAGCATCTTGACGATCCCGCGAACGCCGTCGAACGGCGGTGCCGTGATCTCGACCGTCCCCCAGGTCGAGGAGTCGGCCTTGCGGATTGACGGCAAGCGGTGCGTGACCAGGTCGTCGCTCAACGAGATGTGGACGGGAAGCGCTTGCAAGTTGGCGACGAGCGAAGCGATCCGCGCGTCCGCCGACCAAGGCAGGGCGATGACGACGTGGTGGACGATGCCGCGGCGCACCATCTCAGTGAGCTGTTCCAGGTGGCCAAGCACCGGAACTCCGCCGATGGAATCGTGCACGCGTGTCGTCCTGTCATCGAAGACACCCACCACGGTCGGGGCGAACGCCTCTTCAGCGGCATAACGGGCGATCAGTTTGCCCGCCTGCGTCGTTGCGCCGACGATCGCCACGTTCCGCTGCAGCACGCCTTTGCGCGCGAGCGACTTCATCACCGCTTTTGCGACCGAGCGGCTGCAGATCAGAAAAGCGAGAATCAGTGTCTGCGAGGAGAAGAACCAGACCCGCGACAGCTGGTCTGTCAGCTTTGCGGCGAACGCCACGGTGATGAGGATGAAGGTCAGCGCCGCAAACACGTAAACCATTTGACCGAAGCGCTTCGGCCACGAGGTGATGAACGAGACGGAGTAGGAACCGAACCAGACGAGCGACAGCATGGTCAGGCCCAGCTGCAGGCCGCTGATCACGACATAGGGCGCAAGATCGGTCGCCCGGCTGCTTACGTAGGCATGCAGCATGAAGCTGGATGCGCCGACGATGGCGAGGGCATCCGCGACCGCGAGCATAAAACAAATAAACTTGGGGTCTGAAAACACTCCTCGGCGGCGAGCCAGCGGCGCCCCGCCAGCCGCAGCCGAGGACGCTTCAAAATCGTGGCCGAGCAGTCCGTCCGCTATTCCCTCCGCCCCCGCAGGAAGCGGGTGCACCCGGGAAGCTGTCTGCGCCAAGTTGTGCCTCTGCATCGCTGATGTTGCCCGTAACTCTTCGTTCGCTCAGACGGAACCCTGGTCCCGCCATCCAACCTCACCCGGCTGGACGGTCGGTCTGCCGCAGCAAGCCGAAAGGTGATACCCGATGCGGCCCAAAGCATGTTGCCTGTCCGGCCTCGCGCGCCTCGCCGGCACACGACCCTTAACCACCGCACGCCGTTGACAACCTCGGAGCGGGATTCTCGTCATTGGCGGGCCCGTGGCGATTGATTGGCGTCTGATCCAGTGGAAAGCAACGGAATGGCTCCAGCTGGCGCTGCGCGCCACCACGAGGAGCCTGTCTCTGGGAACGGGTAACAGGATAGCAAGCGCGAAAAGGAAGCGGAACCCCTTATCAGGGCAACCGCTGGAAGCAATCGAAGGATGTGGCCATTTCGCCATGGCCGTTCGGTCGGCGGTGCGTCGCCAAGCACGCAGCCAAGTTTGCCGGGGATCGAAAAACCGATCGCGGCCTCTCCGATATTTGCGCTGACCTCCGCTCGCGAAGCCTGGTGCCGCAACGGCAAGGATGAGGCCTTGATCCCCGCGAGCGGGGCTGCCTCCCGTGGTACCCAGGGCTGATGCAGAACGCGCCGAGGCCGAAATTTTATGGCCGTCATTGAACCCCCCGCCCTGTGGCGGTTACCCCTAAAGAATACCATCGATGGCGGCAAAAACCAGAGCTAATCCGCCACTTGCAACCCCTGATGCGAAGATCATTCGTCGTGCCGGACGGCTTGCGCTATCCGCGGCCGCGGATCAGACGGCGAGATACATGCGGCTGATCGTCTGATCGTCCGCGAACTCGGCCATCGTCCCTTCGAAGCGGATCCGCCCCTTCTCGATGATGGAGACCCGGTCACCGATTGCGCGGGCGAAGTGCAGATTCTGCTCGGACAAAAGGATGCTCATGCCCTGCCGCTTGAGAGTGAGAATCGCTCTTCCCAGCTGCTCGACGATCAGCGGTGCGAGACCCTCCGACGGCT
>JBATPX010000238.1:0-1890 GCA_049291695.1 Defluviicoccus sp. | reverse complement strand
GCTCTACGGGCTAGAGCTTCTGCACGGCAAGGACGCGGCGCTCGATGCCTGCGAGCTCCTCGACGAGACGATGGTCAAGGCCTGGCACGACTTCGCCGACCGCCGCCCGGTCGTCAATTAGAGCGGGGGCGATCAGGGAAGCGGCCGTTTAGGGCAGCTGTGCCGGGCGCAGTGTTTGGGCGCAGCCCCTTCGCACACCCGCCCGCTGCCGGCATCCCTGTCTCTCGCCCCGCGCCACTCGGCATCGCGTGGACGTATATGCAATCCAGTTCGGACAAGGGTCGCCCAGTGCCGCTGCCCCGGCGTTCGTTTACGAAATCGAGATGAGCGAGCCGCTGCCGGAGGGTCGCATGTGCCTGTCGACCAGCGCTTAGCACCCTGAGCCAACCCGACCAGAAGGCGCATGAGCGTGTCGCGATGCGTGCCCGTCATGCGCTCGACGGTGCGGATCGAGTTGCCCTCGACGAGAGCGCTGATGACCTGGGTGCGACGCGTCAGCGGTACGCGGTTCATGGGGCTTCCCCTGTGTCCCTGTATGCAGTATGATTGACGAATGCGGGATGTCAATAGGACTGCATACATGGATTTCCGAGAAGCGACAGAATGCTTATGTGCTGGCGTTTCCCACGAAGACTTGGCCAAGGCGCTCGGCGTCTCCGTGGCAAGCGTCCGACAAGCACGTCTTCGGGCAGACGCGAAGGCCCACCGCTCCCCGCCAGATGACTGGGAAAATGCGGTGATCCGATTGGCCGAAGACCGCCTCGCGAGATATTTTAAACTGATCGATCGGCTTAAGGCCGATGGTGTGTCGAGGTCTTCTCGACACACCATATCTAGTATGTCGAGGCAGCGTCGACACGCTGTATAATGATGAAGGCTGGCGGCGCGCAACTCACCCTGCCTTTCGACCTCCCTCTCGACCCCGGAGAGAATGCCGCGCTTTGGACGCCGCGAGACATCTGGGTCCGGCTTACTCAAAGGATAATGGCGCAGCTCGGCGAGGACCGCCGCATAGACTACAAGAGAGTGGATAACCGTCGCGAACAACGCATTGATTTTGATGATATAGCAAAATACTTCAGCGCTTATTCGAATTCGCCAGACGGTGGCGTTCTGGTTTTTGGCGCAACGAGTAAATGGGAGTGCAACTGGCTGCTCTACAGCACCGTTATCCCAGCTTAACAGGTTAGAGAACAGCCATCTAACCTTGTGCCCGTTGGCCCGACCTGAGTTTCGGCGTTTTGGTGTAGTCATAAGTAAAAATGCTGATTTTTGCGTAGCTGTTTATATTCCGTACGTCGGCAGATTAGTTGAAACCAACAAAGGAGAGGCGTGGATACGGTACGGTGACAGCATTCATAAAATGAGTGACGACGAGAAGCGCGATTTTCGTGCCACGCGTCAGGAATTGACATTCGAGCTAGAAGATGCCTCAGCGTACACCTATCCGAGCGATTTTAACCTCATCATAATTCACGATTTCTGTGATGCCTTTAGGCAACGGGAGAATCGTTCAACTTGGACCAATGAAGATGTTCTAATCGATCGCAACCTCCTGCGAAGGAACGGCACACGCCTAGTAGCCCACAATGCCTTAGTACTCATGGCAGCAAAAAATCCTCGGAAAACGATTCCAGGCTGCCGTATCCGAATACAAAGATTTGGCGATGTAGCCGAGGGTAGCGGTAGCAATTATCAGCCATTGGTGGACCGGACGGCCGACGGCAACATTGTAGACTTAATTAGCCAAGCTGATCAAATAAGTTGCTTATCCGGTTGAGCCCAGTTGGACGATTTCGTTGTAGGTCCTTGGTCTGATGGTCACGGCGATGCGCAGCAGGGAAGCAAAGCTGGCGTGCCGGGTGTGACGGCGGTTGAATCGGAACACGA
>JBATPX010000237.1:0-3480 GCA_049291695.1 Defluviicoccus sp. | reverse complement strand
ACCGCTCCATCACCGGCACCGCCAGGCTGCACGGCAAAACCGCGCTCGAAGCCATCGGCAACCTCCTCACCGGCCCCCCACAACCCACCCCGGCCACCTGAAAAAGCCAGCCGCCTGAGTAGTTACTCAAACGTAGCATGCGCGCCGATCGCGCGTACCCCCGCGGCGTCGTTGAGCAGCCGGGCGCGGAGCATGGTGCCCGAGCTGTCGTCGTGCGGCGCGCCAGTCGAAGCTGACCTCGACGCCGCCGGGGTCGGTGTTCCTTGAACGCCACCTCGGCCGGCCGTTGTTGCTGTACGCCTTGAGGACGCCGTCGGCAGCGCACGATCGCTTTCTTGAGAAAGCGATTGTCGGCATGGCATTCGCTCCTTAATGTCTGCACATCGGCTGCGCGGGCTTGGGCAACGCCGTTGCGCGACGGCGAAAGGAAGACCGCACTCCATGGGCCGGAACGTTGAGCACCTGCTCGGTCTGGAACCGCAGGAAAAGGTTCCGACCGGCGTCGAAGGCTTCGAGCTGGTCACGATGGGCGGCTTGCCGAAGGGCCGGCCGACGCTTGTGTGCGGGAGCTCCGGCTCCGGCAAGACGCTCTTGTCGATGGAAATCGCCTATCGCAGCGCAGCCGTTTACGATCGGCCCGCCGCATTTTTCACGCTGGAAGAACCGGCCACCGAGATCGTTCGCAACATCCAACGGATGGGATGGGATACCGACCCGCTCATCCGCAACGGCAAACTGGTCATCATTGATCTCTCGCCGCTGCCGGTTGCCGTTCAAGAAGTTGGCGCCTACGATCTGGAAGGCCTCATCGCCCAAGTCCGTTACGTCGTGCGAGATAGCGGCGCTGAAACGGTCGTGATCGATTCGATCGGCTCGCTTTTCCAACAATTCGCCAATGCCAGCACCGTGCGCCGCGAACTCTTTCGCGTCATCCACGTTTTGCGCGAGCTCCATGTGACGTCCCTCATTACCACTGAGCGCTTGAGCGAATACGGGCCCATATCGCGATACGGCGTCGAAGAGTTCGTCTCCGACAATATCATCGTCCTGCGCAATGTTCTCAGGGCCGAAAAAGTGCGGCGGACGATCCAGGTCGTGAAAATGCGCGGCGATGCTCATCACACGGGAGAGTTTCCGTTCACGATCAGCCGCGGCGGCATCAGCATCCTGCCCTTGTCGGCGCGAGAGTTGACGCAGCCATCGTCGTCGAAGCGGGTCAGCGTCGGAAACGATAAGCTGGACCAGATGCTCGGTGGCGGCTTGTTCCGCGACTCGTTGGCCATCGTCAGCGGCCCCACGGGTGCCGGCAAGACGCTCCTGGCCGGAATTTTCGCGGCCGACGGGTGCAGCAAGGGCGAGCGTGTCCTGATGCTCGCCTATGAGGAATCACGGGCGCAGTTGCTCCGCAATGCGGAATCCTGGGGCATGGATTTCGAGAAGTGGGAAAGGTGGGGCCTGTTGCGGGTTGTCTGCCAGTACCCGGAAGCGATGGGGCTTGAGGATCACCTATTGATGATTCAGCGCGAGATCGAGGCGTTCGAGCCAAGCCGTCTGGTCATCGACAGCCTTTCGGCGATGGAGCGTATCGGTGCGGTGCGCTATTTCCGGGAGTTCGTGATCGGGCTTACGTCTTATGCGCGGCAGAACGAACTCTGCACCCTTTTCACAAGCGCTACCCCTCGCCTCTCCGGTGGCGACTCGATCACCGAGGCGCACATTTCGACGATTACCGACGCGATCATCCTCCTGCGCTATGTCGAGATCGGCGGTGACCTCCGGCGCGGCATCTCGGTGATCAAGATGCGTGGATCGCAGCATGCCAAGTCGATCCACGAGTACACCATCGATAACCGCGGGATGCGGATCGCAGAGCCCTTTGCCAACGTCCACAATATCATCCTCGGCGTGCCGCGCCCTGCGACGGTGCCGGCATTCGACGGCAAGCAGTTGGCCGAGGTGATCGAGGATTGGCACGAGGAACATGAATGGTTCGAACAGGCGCACAAGGGCAGCGGTGATAAATAGCGTCTGAAGTGCGGCTGCGTCGCGTCGGTCTGATCATGCCTTCAAACCAAGATCCCGCGATTAAGGGCTTCCTTTCGTACGCGCATCGAAACGAAACACGAGTCGCCCGGCTAAAGGAGCATCTTTCGCCGCTGACCAGGAATCGCGATCTGGAACTATGGAGTGATCATATAATTCAGCCAGGGGAGACCTGGGAGAAAGCGATCGGCGATCAGCTGGCGAAATCGCAACTCGTTTTGTTATGTGTCAGCAGCGCCTTCTTAGCATCTGATTATATTTATGAAAAAGAATTAAAGCTTGCCATCGCAAGGCAACAACGAGGCGAGTGTTATGTCGTTCCGGTGATCTTGGAATATTGTCAATGGCGCGTGCTCAAGATTGGCGGGCTCACGCTCGGTGACCTTCAGGCGGTTCCGACCGGGGGCAAACCGATCGAGGGCTGGCGCCCCGCCGGCCGGGGGTATGCCGACGCGGCGGGGCGGATCATGGAACGTGTGAGAAGCCTTCAGCTGGCCAAGCCGACAGCCGTTCGATAGGCCGTAACGCGCGGCGCGCCGCAGTGGCACGAATTATCCCGCCATTCGCCGGCCGCGCGGTTCAAACGATAACAAAACGGATCGCGAGGCTGATGAGGGTAACCGTGACCACTCCAGCCGTCCAAAGACCAACAAACCATGCCGCACGGCGCAGCCCGGGTTGCATCAGTGAAATCCTGCGTGAGGATCGACCTTCCCGCGGAAAACCCAATACGCATAGGCCGTGTAAGCCAGGATCATCGGGATGAGGACGATCGCGCCGACCAGGAGGAATGAGAGGCTGCTATCCGGCGCCGCCGCGTCCGAGATCGTCAGGCTTGGCGGCACGATGTAGGGATAGAAGCTGATGCCGATGCCGGCGTAGCAGAGGACGAAAAAGCCGAGCGACGCGACGAACGGTTGCGCATCGGCGCCCCGGGCGAGGCCGCGGAACAGCATGAAGGCGCAGACGAGAACCATCAGCGGCACGATGATACTGAATGCCAGTGTCGGCCAGGAGAACCAGCGATCGAGATAGGCGGGCTGCAGGAAGGGTGTCGCCAGACTCACGACGCCGATGAGAACGATCGTCGCCATGCCGGTGGTGCGCGCGAATCGTCGTCCCTGCTCGCGGACTTCCCCTTCCGTCTTCAATACCAGCCAGGTGGCGCCAAGCAGCGCGTAGCCGATGACGAGCGCAATGCCGGTGAGGAGGGAAAACGGGCCGAGCCAGTCAAACCAGCCGCCAGCGTAAGCCCGGTTCTCGACGGTAATCCCCTGCACCAGGGCGCCGAGTGCAATTCCTTGTGCGAAGTGCGCATTCCGACGATCGCGACCACCCGTTCCGATCGATCGCGACCACCCGTTCCGGACGATCGCGACCAGTGTGGCGCGGGGGTAGTGGCGCCGTTGGACGTTGATGGTGATGTCAGTCTCCGGT
>JBATPX010000236.1:0-34112 GCA_049291695.1 Defluviicoccus sp. | reverse complement strand
GGCGTGAGCAGTGATGCCGGCGCCGGCGGACCGGCAGCAGCTCCGCCGCGGCGGCGGCCGCCCGGCGTCGGGATGAAGACGGTGCGGTCGGCATCGGGCGGCGTGCGGAAGGGGTCGTCCTCGTCCTGCATGGCTTTACCGCTTGATCGCCCAAAGAGTCAGCGCGAGGTTGGGGAAGGTGCCGGCCACGTGCAGGGTGAGTACACCCGACTGATCGATCGCCCGCCAGAGCTCGTGGTTCTTGTCGATCTCGAAATAAGAGGCACCCGCGTGGTAGGGGACTTGGCGCGGCGCCGTCGGCCGCGCCCGGATCGGCACGCCAGGAAGGGCGAGGTTGACCAGCTCGCGGATCTTCTCGACCGGGCCGATCTTGCTCTGGTCGCGAAAGGCGCGCACCAGCTGCTCCGGGTCCATATCGGCGCTGACCTCGAGGATGAACGCCGCACTGTCGAGCAGGCTGCGATCCTCGATGATCGCCCGGCGGATGCCAAAGCGGAGCTCCTCCAGCGGGATCGCGGTCGCCGTTTGCTCCATCACCAGCGTCAGCGAGCGGATGATCGCGTCCTCGACCGGTTTGAAAGTGGTGATCAGGTTCTCGTGCCGATAGCCAGGCATCGCTTCCGGCCGCTTCGTCTCCTCCGTGAAGGTCGCGAGCTCGCCGGCAACCGCCAGGAGATACCGATAGAGCTGCTCCGGATGCGCCCCGCCCGCCTCGGCCAAGTGGCGGACGACCGGCTGCAGGCGGTTGATCACCTGCAGCAGGAGGAAATCGGCAGTCTCGGAGACGCCGCCCCGGCCGCCGGTCGACACACGCACGGCCAGCGCCTCTGCGCGCTGGCGCATCAGTCCCTCGATCTGCTTAAGGAAACCCACCAGCTGCGCGCTCGCGGTGTAATCAATGCAGCTTGGGATGAAAGTATCGTCGAGAACGATGCGGCCGTCCTGCTCGCGGACCTCGACGACGCGGGCCACGGGAACGCCGAGCCAGCCAGGCGCCGGCTCGGAAGCGAGCTTGAGCGCCAAGCGCATGCGGCCGATTGCGATCTCTGCCTTGCTGCCCAGGCTGTCCTGGCCGATATCGTAAACGCTGATCTCGCGCGCCTGGTAGCGGCCAAGCTGGCCGGCGGCCGAGACTATCTCGGCGGCCGCGCCGGCCTCGGTCTCGATCGGTGCCGCCAGCAGCACGATCTGATCGCGAACGTCGGCCTTCAGCTGCAGCGGAGGCGGCGGATCCTGATCCTCCGGTACGTTGAACAGGGTTCCGTCCGGCAGCACGCCGCGACAGCCTGGCACCGCCAACTGGCCGGTCTCGAGAAGCGCGCGATCAATCTCGATGCGGGTAACGCCCCAGGCATACGGTCGTTGGGCCAGCAGCGACAGGGCGACAAGATGCTCAAGGCAGCGGTCCTGCTGCTGGAAGTGCTGCGGCCGGAGGAACATCCCTTCCGACCAGATGACCTTGTTGTGCCACGGCATTGCTAGGTGCGCTCCCGCACCGGCAGCCGCTTTAGTCGACTGCCTCGCGCCCGATCCGAGCCGGCCTCGCCATACCGCTGTTGTTCTCGCATCCGTCCCTCGCTGGCCGGGCTACCCGGCACTGGTGCGGCGCTAGCCCTTTTTCTTCGCCGGCTTTTCCTTCGGTTCCGGCAACAGCTCGATCACGATGTCGCGCGGACCCAGCTGGATCGTCACCTTCGTCGTCTTGTTTTGCTGCACCGGCAGCAGCGCCCGCCATGTCGCCCGGTCGATCTCCTGATAGGCAGCAACGAAGCCGAGGAAGCGCACCTCGTCCTCCAGCTCCCGGCTCAGGGGCTGCGTCTCGCCCGGCCGCAGCACATGCTCCGAGCGTTTGACGAGGTCGCCGCCCAGGACGGCGGTGTCGTTCTCATGCAGCTGGAAAAAGTCGGCGTTCGCAAACGCCGTCTCGGCGCGCAACGCGTAAACGCGCAGAAACAGCGGCGCCGGGACTCCGCGCATGTCCGGGTTGATGTCTTTCGCGGCGATGATCTTGGCCTCGACGCGGGTCGGTGGCGGCGGTGGCGGCGGCTTGTCCCCACCGCAGCCGTTGGCACCAGCAACGAGCACCCCCAGCACCGTCAAGGTGAACGCACGACGCGTAAGGTCGCAGCCTCTTCCAGCCTTCCCGCGGCTCTCCGGCGCCGCCATCGCTCCCTCCGATCGCTTTAATCGGGCTTCTTCGGTACCCTGTTCTCATGCTGCTCGTAGGCGTGGCCAAAAACGCGGCCGAACAAGCTATTGTAGCCAGTCTCGGCATCCTCCGCGATGGTCTCGTAGATCTGCTGGAAAGCATCCCAACAGCGTGCCTTCTTCGAGGACAACAGCGCGCCCAAGCCTGCGTCGTCGCCGAGCCGCTGCTCGATCGCCTTCGGATCGAGGCGGCGCAGGAGATCGAGCCAAGTCTCCTGCATCGCCCCCAAAACGGCGAGTTGATGGCGCTTGATGTCCGCAAATGCTTCGTCGACCGCGGCGCCTGCGGGCAGGTAGCCGCGCTCGCTACCGGTCAACAGCATCTTGACGGCCTCGTCGACGCCGAGCGTGAACTTGAGCGGGTTGCTCTCGGCGGAGCGGAACTCGGTCGCCGCCGTTCCCATTTCGCGCTTCAGCGCCCGGCGAGTCTCAAGCACCGCGATCAGCCCGGCGACGACTGTCCGCAGGATCGCCCCGGTCTCGCGCAGCATGCGCTCCGGATCCGCGATGCCGGGGAGGGTGCTGGCAGGATCAAGGCCGGCACCCTCCAGGAATGCCGTGACCAGCGCATCGCTGCCCGCCGTGGGCCGCGGTGGCGGCGGCATGTCGATCGCCGCGGGCTGCGGCGCAGCCTTCTCGCCGGCGATCAACTCCGGGGCGATCACCTCCCGGGCGATTTCTGGCAGCGGCGGAGTCGGCGCTGCTGCCGCGGTGGCGGCCGGCGGCGGTGACGGCTTCGGCGGCGGGCGGTCGAGATCCCAGTCCTCGGGGATGACGTCGTCCGCCCCCGGCTCAGGGACGGGCGGTGCTCCACGCAGCGCTTTCGGGGCTGGCGCGGGCTGCGCAGGCTTCGGTGGTGCGGGCTGCGGTGGAACGAAGGCGGCATCGATCGGCGCGCCGCGATCGAGATCGGTGAGCGGCTGCGGCCTTCCCCTCGACGTCGGGCCGGGGCCGAACAGCGAATCGTCGTCCGGGATCGCGGACGGCACGGGCCAGCGACCGGCCGCTGCCTGCCCCTGCAACCGGGGCCCGTGGTCCGGCTGGTCGAACAGGTGTTGGGCGCTGGTCAGCGGCGCCTCGGCTCCGGCCTCAAGCCCGGCTTCCCCACCCGCCCCGACCGCGTCGCCTGGGGCAGGCGCCGGGCGCCCGATCGGCTGGTCGATCGCGACGTCGAGTTCGTAATCACCGATGCGGATACGGTCGCCGTGGTGCAGCAGGCAGCGCTGGTCACGCCCGAGCGGTTGATCGGAGGCGTTGATGAACACGCCGTTAACGCTCTGGTCGATGACGTGAAAGCTGGCGCCGCTGCCCTCGACGACGCAGTGCCGCTTGGAGATCACTCGCTCCAGATCGGGCAGAACCCAATCGTTGCCGGCGGCGCGACCAATGCTCAACCGCCCGCTTGTGAGCACCCGCGATGTCGGCACGCCCGCGGCCACTGGGCGGGCGCTGGTGAGCGTCAGGGTCAAGGACACGGGCTTCGGGCCTCACCTCACGCTGTCAAGTGACCCGCCCCTCGGCCCACGCAGCGGCGCGGGGAGGGAATCGTTCCACGCATAAAAACCTTCACATCGAGCAGGCTAGCACAGCCGTTTCGGCTTGCAACGCCCGTGCAGCCGCGGTCGGGCCAGCGGCGGCATCGCCCGCGCGCTGTCATTCACGGGGCGACCCTTGCAGCGGTGACGACGAGGCCGGCGACATCGGCGTCGCACTCCCGGCGCAAGACCTCGGTTTCGATCGCGGTCACCAGAAGCCCGGCACCGGCCAGCGCCGTTCGCACGTACGCCTCGGCGTGGGTGTACCGGCCGTGCGGCGCGAGATGGTAGCCGCGCTCATTCGCCTCGGCATCACCCTTCTCGAGGCTGAAAATAAAACCTCCGCCTCGTTTGAGCGCTCGCGCGGCACCGGCGAAGACATCATCGAGGCGTCCGAAATAGCACAGCGCGTCGGCAGAGCAGATAAGATCGAACACCGTTTCTGTCGTGTTCAGATACGCGGTCAGCTCACCCTCGATGAGTGCATCGTAAAGGTTACGCGCTTTCGCTTTCATCAGCATTTTCGGCGACAGGTCGACGCCCACCAGCCGGCAGGCGTAGGGGCGCAAATGTCCCGCACACAGCCCGGTGCCGCAGCCGGCATCGAGAACGACAAGATTGCCGAGCGGGTGCGGAACGAGCCGGGCGACGCGCGCCTGCATCAGGTCCGGCGCTCTGTAATTGATGTTCTGCAACACATGGTCGAAGCTAGCGGCAAAGTCGTCGAACAGTTCCCGAACGTACAAATCAGTGGCACGCTCGGGGATGTTGTTGCCGCTATAGGCAGCAAGGAGATGGTGGGCCGAGGGATTGTCAGGATCGAAGGCCATCCACTGTTTTAGTACTTTGATTGCCTCGTCGCGTTGATCCAGATAATACAGCGTCGTGATCAGATACTTGTACGCGTTCCGATCGTAGGGATGAACGGCGATCGCACGTCGGTAAGCGTCGATTGCAGCGACGTAGTTCTTTTGCGTGCGGTACGCATTGCCGAGATTCTGCAGGATGCTCGGGTCCTCGGGGCGGAGCTCGAGTGCCTTCAGCAGCGTCTCGACGGCTGCATCGGCCTCGCCCAACCCCCTCAGCGCGACGCCCAAGTTGTTGTAAGCACTGACGTGGCGAGGGTTCAGCTCGATTGCCTTGAGGTAGCAGTCGCGTGCCTTCGCGTGCTCGCCCCGCTCCTTGTACACGTTACCGAGATTGCTATGTGCATCGGCATAACCGGGTGCGCGGGCAAGCGCAGCCTCGATCAGCTGGATCGCGGTCTCAGGTTCGCCCGTTTGATGCTTGAGCACGCCGAGGAAGTGAAGGGCATTGGCGTTCGCGGGGTCGAGAGCAAGGACTGCGTGGAGCGCGGCCTCGGCGGCGGCGAAGTTCTTCCGTCGCAGCCGCTGGATGCCGAGTGTGACGGCCTCGTCCGGTGCGACGCTGAGGGTGATCGGAAGTGTTTGCGCCTCACCAGAGGCCATCCCAAGCCGTTCCGCGGTCTCGTCCATCACTGTGAGCACCCCATCCCTCTTCGGCAGGTCCGGCGCCATGCCGCCCCGTATCAGCCGGCACCTGAGCATGGAACGGTAGCGATTCTGTTGTCAATCGGCGGCTTCTCTTGCTAGCTTACAAACACAATCAGCGGTAACTGGCAAAGCTGGCGGTGCATCGGCCGCTAGCGCGGAGTGCACCCAGGACGGAGGAAGGTGCTACGGGGGATGGCGGCAACGATCCCGATCGACGAGCTCCTGGCTGACATCGCGCCCGACAATCCGTGCGGCGAAGATCTTGAGTACGATCCGGAGTTCGGCGCACTGGAGCGGGATGCGCGGCCGGTTTCTGAACAGGTGATGGGCGATGCCGTCACACCGGCGCGGGAGCCGGACTGGCCGGCGGTCCGTCGGCGCGCGCTCGACCTCTTCGGCCGCACCAAAGATTTGCGCGTCGGCATGCTGCTTGCCCGCGCCCTTCTCAACACCGACGGTTTTGCAGGGCTGCGCGATGGGTTGATGGTTCTGGTGCGCCTGGTCACCGAGCGCTGGGAAGGCGTGCACCCGCGCCTTGATCCCGACGACAACCTCGATCCGACGACGCGGGTCAACGTTCTGGCCACGCTGTGCGACAAGGAAACCTTCGTCAAGGATATGCGCACGGCGTCGCTGTTCACCTCGCGGACATTCGGGCCGATCCGCTATCGCGACGTTCTGATCGCATCGGGAACCCTGAAAGTGGCGACGGAGGAGAGGCAGGCCCCCGGGCTCGATCTCACCCAGATCACGGCCGCTGTTCGCGATGCCGATGCCGATGCGGTCATGGCAACGGCGGATGCGGTGCGGACCGCGACAACCAAGGCGGCCGCGCTCGAAACAAGTCTGACGGCGCAGGTTGGCGTCCAGCATGCCGCGAGCTTCGCGCCGTTTACGCAAGAGCTGGCGGCGATCGCGAGGTTCATGGACGAACGACTGGCGGCGCTTGGCCTCGGAGCCGCTGCTGCACCGGAAGCGTCGCCTTCGCCCGCCGCTGCCGGAAACGCTGCAGCCGGCGGTGCATCCGGCACGAGTGACCGGCCGCAAGCGGCAAGCGGGGAGATCACCTCGCGCGAGGACGTGGTTCGTACGCTCGATCGGATCTGTGCCTACTATGCGCGGCACGAGCCGGCGAGCCCGGTGCCGATTTTGTTGCAGCGTGCCAAGCGGTTGGTGCCGCTGCAGTTCGTCGACATCATCCGCGATCTGGCGCCGGACGCGCTCGCCGCCATCGAGGTGTTTCGCGGCGCTGACACGCCCGGAAAAAACGGATAGAATGATCACGCGAGGCAGGGTGCAAAGTCGGACAAGACGGTGCCACGCGCGACAGTCCTAAAGGGCGCGTGCCGCCATGGGAGGAGTGATCGATGGCTAAGGCGAGCAGTCAAAAGTTCATCGCGCGCAATCGGGCTCCACGGGTCCAAATCGAATACGACGTCGAACTCTACGGCGCTGAGAAGAAGGTGCAGATCCCGTTCGTGATGGGCGTGCTTGCCGATCTGTCCGGAAAGCCGGCCGAGGCGCTGCCGGCCGTGGCCGACCGCAAGTTTCTTGAGATCGATGTCGACAACTTCGACGACCGTCTGAAGGCGATGAAACCGCGGGTTGCCTTCCGGGTGCCGAATACGCTGACCGGCGAGGGCGAACTCAGCGTCGATATTACGTTTGAGAGTATGGACGATTTCTCGCCGGCGGCCGTTGCCAGCAAGGTTGACGCGCTCAACAAGCTTCTGCAGACGCGCAACCAGCTCGCAAACCTGCTGACGTACATGGACGGCAAGGGCGGAGCGGAGGAACTGATCGTCCGCGCCATGCAGGATCCGTCCCTCTTGCAGGCCTTGGGCGCGGCGCCGAAGCCGGCCGAAACCGAGCCGGCGAAGGAGTAGCGAGCATGGCCGACGCCGAGACCGAGGCCCAGGCACAACCCGAGACGAAGGTTCTAACCACCGACGAGTTTTCGCAACTCCTGCAAAAAGAATTCCGGCCGCAGTCCGACCGCGCCCGGGAGGCCGTGACGCAGGCGGTGCAGACTTTGGCCGAGCAGGTGATTGCCAACACCGCGCTGGTTTCGACCGACGCCGTGCGCACCATCGAGGCGCTGATCGCCGCCATCGACAAGAAGCTGACCGATCAGGTCAACGCCGTTCTCCATCACCGCGATTTCCAGGCACTGGAAGGGGCATGGCGCGGTCTTCACTATCTCGTCAACAATACCGAAACGGACGAGATGCTAAAGATCCGTGTGATGAACATCTCGAAGAAGGATCTACACAAGACCGTCAAGAAGTTCAAGGGGACGGCATGGGATCAGAGTCCGATCTTCAAGAAGGTCTACGAGTCGGAATACGGCACGTTCGGCGGTGAGCCGTTCGGGTGTCTGGTCGGCGACTACTACTTCGACCACTCGCCTCCGGATGTTGAGCTGCTGGGCGAGATGGCGCAGGTCAGCGCGGCGGCGCACACGCCGTTCATAACTGGGGCTTCGCCCGCCATCATGCAGATGGAGAGCTGGCAGGAACTGGCGAACCCGCGCGATCTGACGAAGATCTTTCAAACGCCGGAGTATGCGCCGTGGAAGTCCCTGCGGGAGGCGGACGATTCGCGCTACATCGGCCTCGCCATGCCGCGCTTCCTCGCCCGCTATCCTTATGGCGCCAAGACCGACCCTGTAGAAGAGTTTGATTTCGAGGAGGATACCGAGGGCGCGGATCACAACAAGTACTGTTGGGCGAACTCCGCCTACGCGATGGCGACCAACATCACCCGGGCGTTCAAGTACTTCGGCTGGTGCTCGCGCATCCGCGGCGTCGAATCCGGTGGTGCGGTCGAGGGGCTGCCGGTGCACACGTTCCCGACCGACGACGGCGGCGTCGATATGAAATGCCCGACCGAAATTGCGATTACCGATCGCCGCGAGGCGGAGCTGGCGAAGAGCGGCTTCATGCCGCTTCTTCACAAGAAGAATACCGATTTCGCCGCCTTCATCGGCGCACAGTCGCTGCAGAAACCGTTCGAGTACGACGATCCAGACGCGACCGCGAATGCAAACCTGTCGGCGCGGCTGCCCTACCTGTTCGCGATCTGCCGCTTTGCCCATTACTTGAAGTGCATCGTCCGCGACAAGGTCGGCTCATTCAAGGAGCGCGACGACATGCAGCGTTTTCTGCAGAAGTGGATCATGCAGTACGTCGACGGCAATCCGCAGACCTCGACCGAGGAAACGAAGGCGCGCCGGCCCTTGGCTGCCGCCGAGGTCGTTGTCGAGGAAGTCGAAGGCAATCCCGGGTACTATACGTCCAAGTTCTATTTGAGGCCGCACTACCAACTTGAAGGCCTGACGGTCTCGCTTCGGCTGGTCTCCAAGTTGCCATCGGTGAAGGGGGGCTAACTGGATCGGTCGATCCACGAAAGCGCCCGAGGGTCAGAGGCATAAGATCTGCGGTAACCAGATAATTTGGAGGAGGGAGTCATGTCCGTTGATATGTTCATGAAGATGGCGCCGGTAAAAGGCGAATCACGCGACAAGAAGCACAAGGAAGAGATCGACGTACTCGCCTGGAGCTGGGGCTGCAGCAACTCCGGCTCGGCACATGTGGGCGGCGGCGCCGGTTCCGGAAAGGTGTCAGTCAGTGATCTCACGGTGACAAAGTATGTCGACAGCGCCAGTACGGATCTCCTGCTTGCCTGCTGTAATGGTACTCATTTTGACGAGGCCCTGTTGACCGTGCGTAAGGCCGGCGGCAAGGAACCGATCGAGTACATCAAGATCACCATGAACGAAGTGCTCATTACCAGTGTCCAGACCGGCGGCGCGGAAAGCGACGATCGGCTGCGGGAGAACTGTTCGCTCAACTTCGCCAAGGTGAAGGTCGAGTACACCGGCCAGGACGAAAAAGGTGCTGCCGGCGCAACGCAGACCATGGAGTGGGACATCGCCGGCAACGCTTGAGGCCGGGTCGTCCGGCGGACGCACGTTCGCAAGAAACGGACGGCGCAGCGTCATCGCCGCGTGCGCGTCGCGGCGTAACGGAGCGTCGGAGGGGACGGCGCACGTGACCCGTCTTCGGGGAGGAGGCAAGCGATGCGCGCGGAAGAGCACCTGAAGGCGGGCGATCTGGAGGCGGCCATGGGCAGTCTTCAGGCGGAGATCCGGCGCCAGCCTGCCAACGCCAAGTACCGCGTGTTCCTGTTCCAGCTGCTCGCCGTGCTCGGCCAGTGGGAACGCGCCCTGAACCAGCTCAAGGTGATCGGCGAACTGGACGCGGCAGCGCTACCGATGGTCCACACCTACCGTGAGGCGCTCCGCTGCGAAATGCTGCGCGCGCGGGTGTTCGCCGGCAAGGCCTCGCCGGTCGTCTTCGGCGAGCCGACCCGCTGGCTGGCCCTTCTCGTCGAGGCCTTGCGTCTTTCCGCCAGGGGAGATGACGAGAAGGCCCAGCCCCTCCGCGACGAAGCGTTCGAGCTCGCGCCGGCAACCGCAGGCACGCTCGACGGGGTGGCGTTCGAATGGATCGCCGACGCCGATACGCGCCTGGGGCCGGTCATTGAGGCGATCATGAACGGCGCTTACTACTGGGTGCCGTTCGAGCGGGTGCGTGCCATCCGCATCGCTGCGCCGGAAGACTTGCGCGATATGGTCTGGACGGCGACCGAAATCGATTGGCCGAACGGCGGCACGGCGGTCGCCCTGGTGCCGACGCGCTATCCCGGCTCCGAGAGTGCCGCGGATGCAGCGGTCCGCCTCTCCCGTAGCACCGTCTGGGAAGAGCCGGCGGCAGGCGTGTTCAGCGGCTTGGGCCAGCGCATCCTGGCGACCGATGTCAGCGAGTACCCGCTGCTCGAAATCCGCGAGATCTCTTTGGCGACCGCCGCGACCGTCGCGACAGGCGACGCTGCAGCCGTCGCCGCGACCGAACCTGCCGCCAGAGCGCCTTAAGGCGATGGCGGAGCTGACGCCGAAGGAACGCCTCCAGCCGGCCCTGCTCGACCGGTTGCGCGACGATGAGCCGGATAAGACGCAAGAACCCCGCGAGCAGCGGGTGCTGTCCATGCGCCAGCTGCGGGAATCGGTTTTGCGTGACCTGCAGTGGCTGCTGAACACCGGCAATCTGGCGGCAACCGGCGAGCTTGAGCACTTTCCGCTGATCGCCCGTTCGGTGGTGAATTACGGTATTCGCGATTTGAGCGGCACGACGGCGATTGCGATGCGCGATACCCTTGAAGGGATGATCCGGCAGGCGATCCTCGATTTCGAACCGCGCATTCTTAAGGACTCGCTGCGGGTGCGGGCGGTCGAGGCCGACCAGATGAACAGGAATGCCATCGGCCTCGAAATTGAGGGTGAACTCTGGGGTCAGCCGCTGCCGACGCTTCTGTTCCTGCGCTCCGAGATCGACTTCGAAACCGGGGACGTGACGGTGCAGGAGACCGGCCCGATCGCATCACGCTGATGGACCCGCGCTTACGCGACTACTACGAGCGGGAACTGCGGCATCTGGCCGAGATGTGCGGCGAGTTCGCGCGCGCCTTCCCCAAGATTGCCGGACGCTTGAGCCTCGAAGGTTTCATCAAGGAGTTCCAGTGTCCGGACCCCTACGTCGAGCGCCTGCTCGAAGGGTTCGCCTACATGGCGGCCCGGGTCCAGCTCAAGGTGGATGCGGAGTATCCGCGCTTCACCGAGGCGCTCCTGAACATGGTCTACCCGGACTACCTGGCGCCGGTGCCCTCCATGGGCGTGGTGCAATTTCACCCCGACCTGACGCAGGGGAGCCTGAACAATGGGATCGCCGTCGCCCGCGGAACGCCGCTGCGCGGCCTGCTTGGCAAGGATGAGCAGACGGCCTGCGAATATCGCACCGCCCACGCCGTGACGCTATGGCCGGTCCGCCTGGAAGCGGCCGCCTATCTGCCGTCGGCGGCGGCGCTGGGCGCGCTCGGTGTTCCGGCGGCCGATCGGGCGAAGGCCGGTCTCCACCTGCGCCTCAAGGCGACCGCAGGCGCCGGCTTTAACGCTCTCGCTGTGGACGATCTGGTCGTCTACCTGCGCGGCAACGATCAGGTCGCGATGCGCCTCTATGAGCTGTTGATGGCCAATGCGACCGCGGTTCTCTGCCGCGACGGCGCCGCCAGCACCCAGCCGTGGCTCGTGCTCCGCGCGGCGAAGGTGCATGCCTCAGGCTTCGGCGATGATGAAGCGCTGCTGCCGCAGTCGCCCCGCTCTTTCCAGGGCTACCGCCTGCTCAAGGAGTATTTCGCCTTCCCCAACCGGTTCCTGTTCGCCTCGATCGCAGGGATCAACGCCGGCTTGCGCCGGTGCCCTTCGGATACGTGCGAGCTGCTGGTGCTGTTCGATGCCAGCGCTGCGTTCCTGCGCGAGGCGATCGAAGCCTCCCGCCTGGCGCTGTTCTGTACGCCGGCCGTCAACCTGTTCAGCCGCCGCGCCGATCGCATCCAGCTCACCGATCAGACCAACGAGTACCACCTTGTCGCCGATCGCGCCCGGCCGATGGACTATGAGGTCTATTCCGTTACCTCCGTGCACGGCTTTGGTGCCGGCACCGAGCCCGAGGTCGAGTTCCACTCCTTTTATGCCTGCACGGAAGCGGCACGGCACGTGGGCCAAGGCGCCTTCTATACGGTGCACCGGGCGCCCCGCGTTCTGTCGTCGCGCCAGCGGCAGTTTGGGCCGCGATCGAGCTATATCGGCAACGAAGTGTTCCTTGGCCTGGTCGACGCGAGCGAGGCGCCCTACCGGTCGAGCGTGCGGCAGCTGGGCGTGGGCACGCTCTGCACCAATCGCGATCTGCCGTTGCAAATGCCGGTCGGTGTCGGCCGCACCGATCTGACCTGGGAAGCGGCGGCGCCGATCCTCGCGATCCGCTTTCTGGCCGGCCCCACCGAGCCGCGCCCGGCGACGGCGGTGCGTGAGACGGCGTGGAAGCTCGTCAGCCACTTGGCGCTCAACTATCTCTCGCTCGCCGACGAAAGCCCAACCGAAGGAGCGAAGGCGCTGCGCGAGCTCTTGAGCCTTTATGCGGCCTTCGGCGATCGCACCGTCGGCGCACAGGTGGAAGGTGTTCGCTCGGTCGCCGCCAAGCCTGTGCACCGGCGGCTGCCCATCGCCGGCCCAGCCGCGTTCGGCCGCGGCCTGCAGATCGCGCTCGACCTCGATGAGGGCGCATTTACCGGCACGGGCGTTTACCTCCTCGGTGCCGTGCTGGAACAGTTTTTCGCCCGTTACGTCTCCATCAATGCGTTCACCGAGTGTGTGCTCACCACACCCTCCCGCGGCGAGATCAAACGATGGCCACCGAGGATCGGTCAGCGGCACCTGCTTTGACACTCTTCGATCGTCTGGAGCGGGCGCCGCACAGCTTCGATTTTTTCCAGGCTCTGCGCCGCCTGGAGTGCGCCTATCCGGATCGCAAACGAATCGGCTGCGCCGCTCGCCCCGTCGACGAGCCGGTCAGGCTCGCTCAGGACCCGGCGCTGATCTTCGCGCCTTCGACTCTCTCCTCGTTCACGCGTTCGGCGAAGGGAGGTCCGCCCAGGCTCGGCGGCTATTTCTTCGGCCTGTTCGGCCCCAACGGACCGCTGCCGCTGCACCTGACGGACTATGCGCAGGAGCGCTTAAGCCGGCACGACGCGACCTTCGCCCGCTTCCTCGACGTATTCCATCACCGGATGCTGGTCCTGTTCTACCGGGCGTGGGCATTGAGCCGGCCACAGGTCAGCTACGACCGGCCCGATGAGGACTGGTTCGGCCGCTATCTCGCCTCCCTGTTCGGCCACGGCATGGCCGCGCTCTGGCAGCGCGATGCACTGCCCGATCAGGCGCGCCTCTATTACGCTGGCCTCTTTGCCGGTCAGAGCCGCCACCCGGACGGCCTGCAGGCGATGATCCGCGACTACTTTGGCGTGGAGGTGCGAATCGAGGAATTCATCGGCGGCTGGCTTGCGCTGCCCATCGAAGCGCGCTGCCGGCTGGGCGAAACGCCGGATACCGGTAGCCTCGGCGTCAGCGCGATTGCCGGCGCCTGCGTGTGGAGCGGCCAGCATCGCTTCCGCATCGTCCTCGGCGCGCTGAGCCTTGCCGATTACCGGCGCTTCCTGCCCGGCCAAGCCAGCCTTGCCCGCTTCACCGCGATGGTGCGCAGCTACACGGGCGACGCGCTCGGGTGGGAGCTCATGCTGGTCTTGAAACGTGACGAGGTGCCGCCGCTCGGGCTTGATGGGGGCGCCCGCTTAGGCCTTATCGCTTGGCTGCCAGCGGCACCGCTGGAACGTGACCCCTGCGATCTTGTGTTCGAGCCGATGGCCATGGCCGGATAACGAAAGCCACACAACGGGAGGAGATCTCATGCCGGAAATCAGCCGCGCCGTCCTGTTCGGCAAGCTAAATCCGGTCGCCTACAAGGCGATCGAGGGTGCCACCGTCTTCTGCAAGCTGCGCGGCAACCCGTACGTCGAGCTTGTCCACTGGTTCAACCAGATCCTGCAGCTGCAGGATTCGGACCTGCACCGGATCATTCGCCATTTCTCGCTGGAGCCGGCGAGCCTGGCGCAGGACTTCACGCAAGCGCTCGACCGGCTGCCGCGCGGCGCAACGTCGATCTCGGATCTGTCCTCCCACGTCGAGGAGGCGGTGGAGCGGGGCTGGGTCTATGCGACTCTCCAGTTCGGCGAATCCCAGGTTCGCAGCGGTCACTTGGTCTATGGTGTCGTCAAGACGCCCAGCCTGCGCAACATGCTGGTCGCCATCTCGCGCGAATTCGTCAAGGTCGGCGCGGACGCGCTGGGCGAGGGCTTTGCCAAGATCGTCGCCGGCTCGCCGGAGGACAAGCTCCAGGCCTACGACGGCTCGCAGCTGGCCGCGGCTGGTCCCGGCGAGGCAAGTGGGGCGATCGCACCTGCGGCGATGGGAAAACAGGAGGCGCTCGCGCGCTATTCGGTCGACCTCACCGAGCGGGCCCGAAAAGGCGAACTCGATCCGATCGTCGGCCGCGACGACGAAATTCGCCAGATCATGGATATCCTGATGCGCCGGCGGCAGAACAATCCGATCGTCACCGGTGAGGCCGGCGTCGGCAAGACGGCGGTGGTCGAGGGCTTTGCGCTTCGGATCACGAGTGGTGATGTGCCGCCGCCCTTGAAGGACTGCAGCGTGCGCACCCTCGATGTCGGGCTTCTGCAGGCCGGCGCCTCGATGAAGGGCGAGTTCGAGAACCGCCTGCGCCAGGTTATCGACGAGGTGCAGGCGTCGCCGAAGCCGATCATCTTGTTCATCGACGAGGCGCACACGCTCATCGGCGCCGGTGGTGCAGCCGGCACCGGCGATGCCGCCAATCTCCTGAAGCCTGCGCTCGCACGCGGCACCTTGCGCACGATCGGCGCCACCACGTGGCTTGAGTACAAGAAATACATCGAGAAGGACCCGGCGCTGACCCGCCGTTTCCAGCCGGTGCAGATTGACGAGCCGAGCGAAGAGAAGGCAATCTTGATGCTGCGCGGCGTCGCCGGCACCTTGGAGAGCCATCACAAGGTGCAGCTCCTTGATGCCGCGATTGAGGCGGCGGTCAAGCTCTCGCACCGCTACATTCCGGCCCGCCAACTGCCCGACAAGGCGGTGAGCCTGCTGGACACGGCGTGTGCGCGGGTCGCCATCAGCCTGCACGCGGTGCCGGCGGCAGTCGAGGACTGCCGCCGGCGGATCGAGGCGCTCGACACCGAGTTGGCGATCCTCGGCCGCGAGCGCGCGATCGGCATCGAGACGGCAGCCAAGGAGGCGGATGCGACCGCCAAGCGCGAGGTCGAGCGACAACGGCTGACGGATCTCGACGGCCGCTGGGAGCGAGAGAAGGCCCTGGTCGATCGCATCCTCGGCCTCAGGGCACGGCTGCGCGCCGGCAGCGGACCCATCGAGGCGTCCGGCAGCGGGCTCGAGCAAAAAACTGCAGAAGCGGCCGCGGCGGTGCCGCCGGCGAGTGCGGCAGCGGACACGCCGCTTTCGGCCGACGAACGCGCTGCCCTGCTCGCCGAGCTCAAAGGGCTGCAAGGCGAGCTCGCCGCGCTGCAGGGGGAAACGCCGCTGATGCTGGTGAGCGTGGACGAGCAGGCGGTCGCCAAGGTGGTCGAGGACTGGACCGGCGTCCCCGTCGGCCGCATGGTCAAGGACGAGATCCAGTCGATCCTGATACTCGGACAGACGCTGGGCAAACGCATCGTCGGTCAGGATCATGCGCTCGCGATCATCGCCAAGCGGATGCAGACCTCGCGTGCTGGGCTTGAGAACCCGAACAAGCCGATCGGCGTCTTCATGCTGTGCGGTCCGTCCGGCGTCGGCAAGACCGAAACCGCGCTCGCGCTGGCCGAGTCGCTCTACGGCGGCGAGCAGAACCTGATCACCATTAACATGAGCGAGTTCCAGGAAGCGCACACGGTCTCGACGCTGAAAGGTTCGCCGCCGGGCTACGTCGGCTACGGCGAGGGCGGCGTGCTGACCGAAGCGGTGCGCCGCCGGCCGTACTCGGTCGTTCTTCTGGATGAGGTCGAGAAGGCCCACCCGGACGTGCACGAGATTTTCTTCCAGGTGTTCGACAAGGGGATGATGGACGATGCCGAAGGCCGCCGGATCGATTTCAAGAACACCGTGATCCTGCTCACGACCAACGTCGGCACCGATCTCATCATGAGCATGTGCAAGGATCCGGAGCTTAAGCCCTCGGCCGAGGGCTTGGCTGAGGCGCTGCGGCCGCCGCTCTTGAAGGTGTTCCCGCCGGCACTCCTGGGCCGGCTGATCGTTATTCCCTATTACCCGCTGGATGACGCGATGATCGGCATGATCGCGCGGTTGCAGTTGAGGCGCATCGAGCGCCGCATTGCCGAGCGGCACAACGTGCCGTTCAGCTATGACGCGGAAGCGGTCACGCTGATCGCCAACCGCTGCATCGAACTCGAAAGTGGCGGCCGGATGATCGACGCCATCCTGAGCAACACCGTGCTGCCAGCACTCTCAGGCGAGTTCCTTACCCGAATGCTGGAAGGTCGGCCGATCGCCCGCGTCCATCTCGGTGTTGAGGGCAGCGACTTTCGTTACGTGTTCGAGTGAGGTTTAGCGTGCACTCAAAACCGCGATCGAGGTGCAGCGCGACAGCCACTGGGTGCCGCTCCGAAGCACGGCATGCACGACCAGGGATCCTGTTATTGCCAATATTTCGCTATCTCTGGTCGGACAGCGTGCGACCACAGCAAACTCGCACCAGCCTTCGCCGCCTGATCCGCCGAAACTACATCGTGCCGGAAAAGGAAATGATTGGGAAACCTATTCTCCAACGTACACGAGAAGTTGGGTCTACTCACTAAGGCAGCGATATGCTACCGTACTTTCAAAATGTGGGATAGGGCTCGGCGGGACGGTGGCCTGGCAGAAAACCAGAACCGTAGGCGTTGTCTCGCCACTCGGCGAGGACGTTCTGCTGTTTCAGCGCATGGTGGCCGTTGAACAGCTGAGCAAGCCGTTTGTTTTCGATGTCGAGTTGTTGAGCGAACATCACGGCATTACGCTCGATCGGGTCCTCGGTCAGATTTTTACCATCCGCCTCGATCTGCCGCGTGAAGGGGTCCGCTATTTTTCCGGGCTTGTGAGCGAATTTCGCTATCGCGGCTCCTTTGGCCGCTATGCCAGCTATCAGTGCCGGCTGTCGCCTTGGTTGTGGTTCTTGAGCCGGGCGTCAAACTGCCGAATTTTCCAGAACAAATCAGTTCCTGATATCCTGAAGCAGGTTTTCCAAGAACATGGCTTTTCCGACTTCGAGTTTAAGAAACTTACCGGCAGCTACCAGCCGAGAGTATATTGTGTTCAGTACCGAGAGACTGATTTTAACTTTGTCAGCCGGTTGATGGAACACGAAGGGATTCATTATTATTTTGATCACAATAAAGATAGCCACACGCTTGTTTTGTTCGACGATAACGCCAATACGGATCGCAATCCGAACTACGCGGAAGTGCCTTTTTATGCGCCCGATGCCGCCCGCTTTCGCGAACGCGATCACATCTCGAAATGGGCGCTTGTTGGCGAGGTTCAGTCGGGAGCGGTAATATTACGCGATTTCGATTTTGAAAAGCCAAGCGCTAACCTGGAATCGCGCCTGAGTCAGCCGCGCAAGCACGAAATTGCGCGAATGGAGGTGTACGATTACCCGGGAAATTACAGTGAAAGAGCCGACGGCGACAGCTTGAGCCGGCTGCGTTTGGAGCAGTGCCAAGTCGTTTACGAGCTGGCGCAGGGGCATGGCGATGTCGCCGGCCTGTCGGCTGGCTGCGCCTTCAAGCTGACGAACCATCCCCGCGAGGATTACAACCGCGAATACCTCGTTCAGTCAACGGCGATCGAGATTGCTGCGGAAGCCTACGAGTCCGGCACGGAGGGTGGCGGCGGCGAGATCAGCTTCGCCTGCAGCCTGACGGCGATGGACAGGCGCTCACCCTGCCGCCCGCTGCGGATAACGCCGCGGCCGGCTATTGTTGGCCCGCAGACGGCAATCGTTACAGGTCCCGCGGGAGAGGAAATCTGGACCGATAAGTATGGCCGCGTGAAGGTCCAGTTCCACTGGGATCGCGATGGTCAGTATGACGAGAACAGCTCGTGCTGGGTGCGCGTCTCGCACCCCTGGGCCGGCAAGAACTGGGGCGCGGTGGCGATCCCGCGCATCGGACAGGAGGTGATCGTCGACTTTCTGGAGGGTGATCCGGACCAGCCAATCATCACCGGCCGCGTTTACAACGCCGAGAGCATGCCGCCTTACGGCCTGCCGGGTGCCGCGGTGATCAGCGGCGTCAAGTCGGATTCGACCAAGGGCGGCGGTGGCTACAACGAGTACGTCCTCGACGACACCAAAGGCAACGAACTGATCCGCGAGCACGGCCAGTACGACAAGGACTCCACCATCGAACACGACCTGCGCGAGCACGTGCTCAACAGCCGTTTTCGAGACGTCGCCGTCGACGAGACGATTGAGATCGGCAACAACCAGACCTACACCATCGGCAACAACCAGACCGGCACGGTTGGCGTCGACAAGACGCTTACCATCGGCTCGAACCACACCGAGGCGATCGGGACGAACATGACGATCACGATCGGCGCGATGCTGACCGAGACGGTCGGCATCAACTATGCCGAGACGGTGGGCGCGCTGATGGAGCTGACCGTCGGTGCGGCGATGATTGAAACGATCGGTGTCTCCAAGACGCAGACCATCGGCACGTCAAAGTCGGAGACCATCGGCACCAACAAGAGCGTCGATGTCGGCGGCAATCAGAGCCTGAACGTCGGCGGCAACAAATCTGAGGACGTGAGTGGGAACAAATCCGTCTCCGTCGCCAAGAACTTGAGCGAAAGCATCACCGGCCAGCATTCTCAGAGCGTTACTAAAGAGTATTCGCTCAAAGCCAAGAAAGTTCTGATCAATGCCGATGATGAAATCTCGATCGTCACCGGCAGCGCCAGCATCAACATGAAAAAGAACGGCGATATCACGATCAACGGCAAGAAGATAACGATCAAGGGAAGCGGCGATGTCATCATTAAAGGATCGAAGATCCTCGAAAATTGACGAGCCGGCAGAAGTCGAGCCGGCCGTACCGCCAGCCCTTCCGGCCCCGCTGTCGGAAGTGACGATCGGCCGCGTCGTCGGCTTCGCGGATGACAGCCCGCTGGTCGACTATCCGGCCAACCCGGCCGGTGCGCCGCTGCCGGCGCTTGCCACCGCGCCTGTGCCCACCGACGCTGCGGGCCGCGCGGTCGCCATCGTATTCATCGAGGGCAATCCGGCGCGGCCGCTGATCCTGGGCCTCGTGCGCGGCGCCGAGAGCAGCACCCGGCAGACAGAGGAACCTCCAGCCCCCGTTTCGGCCCGCCTCGATGGCGAGACGATCACGCTCACGGCCGAACGCGAACTGGTGCTGAAGTGCGGCCGCGCCAGCATCACCTTGACCCGCGCCGGCAAGGTTCTGATCTGCGGCGCCTACCTGTTGAGCCGCTCGTCGGGCGCGAACCGGATAAAGGGCGGCTCGGTGCAGATCAACTAGCGCGATGGACCTCCTTAACGCCACCAGGATGCCGGCCGCCTACACGCTTGGCGTCGAGCCGAGCGCGAGGGAGCATCTTGTTGTCGTCGCCAAGGGCACGTTTGCGTTTCCTGACCGGCCCGGCGACGCGCCGCGGCTGGCGGAGGAGCAGGTTCCGATCGTATTCGCCGACACCTTCACCGGCGCGCCGGGGTTTTCCGCGCCCGTCGCCGAGTCCGACTTCGCCTTCCGCAAGCCCCGCTGCGACGTGCTGCTGAACGGCAGCGCGCATGCCCCCGAAGGCCGGCCGGCGACGCGCGTGACGGTCGGCCTGAAGGTCGGCGCGCTCACGAAGGTCTTCGACGTCGTCGGCGACCGCACCTGGGATGCGCTGCCGGGGCGCATCGCTACGACGACCGACCCGCAGCCGTTCATCACCCTCGCTATCAGCTACGACCGCGCCTTTGGCGGCGGCGATACGTTTCATGAGGATCCGGCGCGGCACTCGGCCTACATGGCCAACCCGGTCGGCCGCGGCTATCATCGCGAGCTTGAGGTCAAATACGTGCACGCGACGCCGCTGCCCAACACGGAAGAGCGCGGCCGGCCGATGACGCGGCCCGATGAGGCCTACCGGCCGATGGCGTTCGGGCCCGTGGGCCGCGGCTGGCAGCCGCGCTTGCATTACGCCGGCACCTATGACCAGGCCTGGCTCGACGACGTGTTCCCGTTCCTGCCGGCGGATTTCACGGACGAGTACTATCAGGCGGCGCCCGCGGAGCAGCAGATGCCCTATCCGTCGGGCGGCGAGGAGGTCATGCTCTTGAACCTGACGCCTGAGGGCCGCACCGGCTTCCGCCTGCCGAACCTCGATCTGCCGGTGGTGTTCTTCCCCAAGCACGGCGAGAAGGAGGAGGCGCGCGCCGTCGCCGATACCATCGTCCTTGAGCCGGACGCGCGCCGCTTCACCGTCACCTGGCGCGCCAGCCGGCCGCTCAAGCGCAACATGTTCGAGGTCGCCCAGGTGCTGCTCGGCACAAAGCCGCGCGGCTGGTGGCGGGCGCGCGAGCTGGGCAAGACCTACTATCCCTCGCTTGCGGCGATGGTGGCGGCGAAGAAGCGCGAGGCGGCGGAGATGGCGGCCGAGGAGGGCGAGCCATGACCGCGCCTCCGGTCGCCATCGTCGGTGCGGGCATGATGACCGGCGTCGGCCTCACGGCACCGGCGTCGTGTGCCGCCATCCGCTGCGCCATCGACAACTTCAGCGAAACCCGCTTCATGGCGCGCGGCGGCGAGTGGATCATCGGCTCGGCGGTGCCGCTGGAGCAGCCATGGCGGGGAACGGCGAAGCTGGTCAAGCTGCTGGCGGGACCGGTGCGGGAATGCCTGGATCTGATCGCGGATGCTGCGGCCGAGCCGGTGCCGCTCTTGCTCTGCGTTGCCGAGCGCGAAAGGCCGGGCCGGCTCGATGGCCTCGACAACGCGCTCTTTCACGAGGTGCAGCGGGAGCTCGGCATCACCCTGCATGCGAACTCCGAGATGTTTCAGGACGGCCGCATCGGCGGCGCGCTGGCGCTGCGGCTGGCGCGCAAGCTCCTGTACCGGGCGGAAGCGCCGCATCGGCACGTCATCGTTGCCGGCGTCGATACCTTCCTGGTCGGTGCAACGCTGACGGCCTACGATGAACGCGACCGATTGTTGAGCGAGCGCAACTCCAACGGCTTCATCCCCGGCGAGGCCGGCGCGGCGCTGCTGCTGACGCGGCCGGAGCGGGTCACGGGCGAAGCGTTGCTATGCACCGGCCTCGGCTTCGCGCGCGAGACGGCGACAATCGAGGCGGAAGAGCCCTTGCGCGCCGATGGCCTCACGGCAGCGATCAAGGGAGCCTTGGCGGAAGCCAGCACGCCGATCGCCGCCATCGACTACCGCATCACCGACATCAGTGGCGAACAGTACGGCTTCAAGGAGGCGAGCTTGGCCCTCTCGCGGCTGTTGCGGGTCCGCAAGGAGGAGTTCGACATCTGGCACCCGGCCGACTGCATCGGCGAGGTCGGCGCCGCGGCCTTGCCCTGCATGCTCAGCGTCGCATTAGCTGCCATGCGCAAACGCTACGCGCCGGGCCCCGCGGTGCTGGCGCACCTCGGCAATGACGATGGCAAGCGGGCGGCGCTGGTGCTCGCGCCTGTGCGGGGAACCGGCTGATGGGCAACAATGTTTACGCAAATAACAATGAAGTCGCCTGCAAAAAAGGATCAGGAAAGTCCATCTGCGCCTTCCCGGATGTCTGCATGACGCCGCCGGAGAATCCGGCGACACCGCCAGGGGTTCCTGTACCTTATCCAAATACTGGCATGGACTCTGACACAACAGATGGAAGCAAAACCGTAAAAATAAACAGCGCAGAAGTGATGCTAAAAAATAAAAGCTACTTCAAGAAGAGTATTGGCGACGAATCCGGCTGCGCTGCTAAGAAAGGTATCGTGACCTCAGCCCATCGCGGTAAAGTCTATTTCATCGCATGGTCGATGGATGTAAAGGTCGAGAGCGAGAATGTTGTTCGTAACTTTGATATGACTACGCACAACCATGGCTCAGGTCCGAACACGCCGCCCCAGATCTTTGCGGCGCGCACGGCAATGGCCAACATCCCTGGCTGCGAGGGCCAGAAGGAAAAAATCGAATCAGACACCAAGTGCGGGAAAGGCGGAAAAACCTTTAAGTGCCCTAAACGTACCGCTGCGAATAAAGCAAAGCGGAAAATGGCGTATGCAAAGAAAAAATACGGTGATGCAAGTGACGAGCACAGAAAATCAATAGATGCTTGGAACAAAGAGATGGACAAAATGGCCGCGGAAGTGCATGCTGATGCGTGTCAGAGCGCTATGCGCTGTTTGCTTTCTCCTTATAAGCCGTCGAAGTGTTGTCGGGGGCAAACGCCGCACCATTTGGTTGAAGCAAGTTCTTTTTACACTAAGGGACGCGAGGCGTCCGATTGGACAGTGAATAAGAAAGGTCAGGCAATTATGCCGCAGCGTCCAATATTTGGGTGCGGCAAGTACAATCAGAACAAGGCGCCTTGCATTTGTGTAGAGGGCGAAAACCAACATCAAGCAACGCATGGGCAGATGCACGCACACCAGAACCAATCGATGATAGATGCGCCAAAGGTTCATCATCCAATGTATCCGGCAGACGAGTTTCGATCTTTGGATAATGCGCAGAAGGCGGGTGTTGCAGCTGTCCAGGAGATCTTCCCGGAGTCTGATTGCGACGCTGGATGTCTGGAGGCGCAGCTCAAGAATTACCATGAACGGCAGTGCGACTTGGCTCCAGGTCAGCCAGTTCGCGCGGTTGAGGCGTGACGATCGAGGTCAATATGAGCAAAAAGTTGGGTTCACAGTTCAATTACCATTCGGGTTGCGCTGGAGTAAACGGAAACTGCGCAGGCATTCTCACCGATCGGGATCTATCTAAGCGACGAATAGACCATTCGCTGATTGCGGTTTGGGAGGAGGGCTCGTGGCTGCCGGAAATTCGTGTTCCATGGGCTGCAGTCGGGATCTGCCGGGTCAAGAAGCCGAAGGCGTGCTGGGTAGCCGTGGGCTCAAATGGGGCTGCGCTGGTAATCGATGAGATGGGTGCGAGACCCGAGAGGATCGACACAGAGGATGAACCGATTAGGAAGATCGGCCTTTTGCGATCAGCTCGAACGATTGACGGAAAGGCGTTCGCGGCAGGTATGATCCGCCAACTCTACCGGCGCGACGGTGAGAATGCGTGGACGAGAGTTGATAGCGGATGCCGTCGGCCAGCAGGCGAGACAGCCATTGTAGGTTTTGAGGCAGTGGACGGCTTCACACACAATGATCTTTATGGTGTGGGATGGAAGGGGGAGATTTGGCACAGCTCAGGTGACAGATGGACGCAAATTGACAGTCCGACTGGACGAATTCTATCAAATGTTTGTTGTGCTCCCAATGGCATTGTTTATGCGTGCGGTCGACAAGGTATTCTGGTTAGCGGTAGGGGCGATAAATGGGAAACCGTTGAAAACGTTTTGACTACAGACGATCTATGGGGCATCGCATGGTACGGTGGGAAGCTGTATCTAGCGACGTTGTACTCTCTGATCATGTATGATGGAGATCGACTTTCTTGGGTTAACTGTGGAGAAGTTACTCCGGACAGCTGTTACCACCTAAGCGCATCCGACACCCATCTTTGGTCATTCGGCGCCTTTGAAGTCGTAGTGTATGATGGTCAAAAATGGAAGAGATTTGACTAATATGTGCGTACCAACACCCGGTGCGCTGCAGACGATTGATCTTTCAGTCGTAGCTGACATTACACGGATTGAAGACATATTTCGGCAGAAATGTATAGCGCCACTATGGTGACTTGTTTCGTTCTCGAAGGGATCGTAGACGGATCGTCATTCTTGTGGCTGCTGCGCGACCGCGCTGTCGCCGCTCCGCACTACAAGCTCACCCACCACGTTCGTCTCGACAACCGCGTCGAGGCGCACATTGATGGCCTCAGGGTGGCGGGCGAAGTGGGGTGGGAGCTCGCAGTCGAGCAGCTTCAATTCGAGGAGGCGGGCGAGCTGTTCGCAGCGTCCGTGCTGGCGCTTGAGAGCCGGGACTGGGTGCGGATCGATCGTGTCATCGACGTGGCCGCGCGGCTGCCGGACGCCGCGCGCGGCCTGTTCTCGGCGTTGGGCTGGGTCGAGCGGGCGCAGCTGCACGGCACCGTTAAGGCGCTGCTCGACTCTGACGATCCGTTCCGCCGCCGCCTCGGGCTCATCGCCTGTGCCTTGCACCGCGTCGATCCCGGCGCACACATCACCGCTGCGCTCGAGGATCCGGAGCCGGGCTTACGCGTCCGCGCCCTCAAGGCAGCCGGCGAACTCGGCCGAGCCGATCTGCGCACGGCGGTGACAGCGCATCTTGACGACGACGATCCGGCCTTCCGTTTCCGGGCCGCGTGGGCGGCGGTGCTGTTGGGCGAGCGCGGCCAGGCTCTGGCCCAACTGTTCACGATCGCCGCCGACTTGGCCTCGCCGTGGCAGGCGCCGGCACTCCAACTCGCCCCCCGTCTGCTCACCTCGCATGCCGCTGAAGCCTGGTTCCGCGACCTCGGCAAGGAGCCCGCCTGGCGCCGCCTCCTCATCACCGCGATCGGCGTCCACGGCGATCCCTCTTATGTCCCGTGGCTGATCGAGCAGATGGCCGAGCCCGTGCACGCGCGCGTCGCCGGCGAGGCATTCTCCATGATCACCGGCGCCGACCTCGCCTACGACGACCTGGAAACCGATCGGCCGGAAGGCTTCGAGTCCGGCCCGACCGAGAACCCGGAGGACGAGGACGTGGCGCTCGATCCGGACGAGGACCTGCCCTGGCCGGCACCGGAGCTGATCGCGCGCTGGTGGCAGGCGAACGCCGCCCGCTTCGCTGCCGGCCAGCGCTTCCTGTGCGGCCAGCCAGTGGCGGAAGCGCACTGCCGCCAAGTGCTGCGCACGGGCTTCCAGCGCCAGCGCATTGCCGCCGCCCTGGAACTCGCCCTGATGCGTGCTGAGCGACCGCTGTTCGAGTGGCGTGCGCCGGCCTTCCGCCAGCAGGCGGCGCTCAAGGCCGGCAGCGGTCTTGGCTTGGGGTAGGGCATGCCGGCCATTCCGCCCGCGCTGCTGCCCGTCCTGTTCGCCGCGCTCGCGCTCGTCTTCGCCGGTCTCGCCTGGCGAACGCGCACCGGCGAGCCCGGACGGCAGCTCAAGCGCCGCACCTACCGCCGGCTTGCCGTCATCTTCGCGCTTGTGAGCTTGGGCCTGATCCTTCTCACCTTCATGCGGTCCTGATAACCCGTTGCCTCGGGAGCCGGCGCTTCCCTAGGGTCCGTCCGCGCCGCTGACGAAGACAAAGTCGGCTGCGACGGCGTTCTCGCCATGCCTGCGCTGGATGCGCGCCAGCGCGTCGCGCAGGGAGGCAAGATAGGCCTCGCTCGTTTCGGTGGTCGGGCGGTTGTCTGCGAAGAGGGGTTCCGGGGCGGCAATGACGGTCATAAGTCCCTCACCGGCCGAAGCCGTCAACCGCAGGCCGGCCGGGTCGAGGTCGCGCGCGACAATGACTCCCTCCGGGCTGCTACGCTCCGGCCGCCGCCCTGATCGCGGCAGCAGGTGGACGACCGTGCCATCGAACCGGTGGTAATCGACATAGACGTAGGCCGGCATTGCCGGTCCGCGGATCTCTACCGGCAGCGCATCGCCTAACCGGACCGGCTCGCCCGGGGGAGGTGTCACGATCATCAGTTCGAAGCCGCCCTGTTGATTGGAGCGCACCAGCGGCGCCATCCGATCGATCGCCGGACAGTGCTGCTCAGGAATGGCCTGCACCGCGGTGCCGATCCCGATCACGTTCTTGAACCCTTTGATCGTCGCAATGAGCTCCTCGCGTCGCCGCTGCTCGGCGTAGCCGAAAAGCTGCACGCTCCCGTCATCAAGGGTCCCTTCGAGCAGCGCGCACGCAACGCCATGCACCAACGCGGTCAAGGTCGCCTGCGTCAATACGTCTTTAGCCTGCGTCGATACGTCTTCAGGAGGTTGGGGCGGCTTTGGTGGTCGCGATCGTTCGCCAATTTCGATAATGACGTACGCAATCACGGCCAGCGATACTGCGACCACGACCGCAAACAGCCACCGCCGCCAGTTGCGCCCGCCGGCCGGGGCCTCCGCCAGGCCGGCGACGAACGCCTTGATGCTGGGCGTGCGTGCGACGCGGTCGAAAGCCAGCGCGTGGCGCAGTGCCTCCCACTGGCCGCGGCTGAGGCTGTCGATCCGCGCCGGCGCCAAGCCCTCGGCGCGTGCCGTGGCCGAAGCTTTGCGCCCGAACGGGTGGCGGCCGGTCAAGAGCTCGTAGGTCACGCAGGCGGCGGCAAAAATATCGTCGCGCGGATCGGGGTCGAGGCCGGCGATCTGTTCCGGGCTGGCGTAGGGCAGCGTCAGGGCGCCCAGGGCCGAGGGATCGAACACGGTCTGCTCAGCATCGCCGGCACCAGCCCGGCGGACCGCCCGCGCGATGCCGAAATCGATCACCTTCACCTGGCCGTCATCGGTGACGAACACGTTGCTCGGTTTGAAGTCCGAGTGAACGAGGCCGCGAGAATGGGCGTAGCCGAGGGCATCCGCGACCGGCCGCATGTACTCCAGCACCGCCGCGAGCGGCAGGCCGGCGAAGCCCGGCTCCTTGATGATGCGATCGAACGAGCGGCCCGACAGGTACTCCATGGTCATGAACGTGAGATCGCCGTCCTTGTCGAAGTCGTAGACGCGGACGATGTTGGGATGCGACAGGCTCAGCGCCTTTTTCGCCTCCCGCTGCAGGGCGATAGCCGAGATTTCCAAGCGCCGGAAGGCATCCGACAGCAGCTTGATCGCCACATAGGGTTCGCGGTCCTGCGCTTCCTGACGCACCCGGTCGAGCGCCTTGAACACCGTTCCCATGCCGCCGGCGCCGAGCTTCGCTTCGAGAACGAACCTGTTCTTGATAACGTCGCCCGCCTGCGGCGGCCGCTGTGGCGCCACGATGTGCGTGCGATCGTCTTCCTCTGGCGCGGGTGCTGCGGGCTCGGCTTGGCGCAGTCTCGCGGCCGCATTGGGGGCTACCAGCAGCAAGCGGAGCTCATCCTCGACAGCGTCGCGCACGTCTGGAGGCAGGACGGCGGTCGCAAGAGCGTCGCGCAACTCGGCCGCGAGGACCTCAGGAGGGGAGGTTCCGTCGGCGACCAAGCGCTCGATCAGGGCCAGAAACTCCGTTAGGGAGATCCGCCCGTTGGCTAATGCTGAAAGATGATCGGTCGGTTTGCCCAAGCCGCGTCCGCCCCGTTGTGAGGACGGCGCGGTTGCCTGTTCTGCGTAAGCGCGAGAGGCCTTACGCCGGCCTGCCGTCCACTCAGAACCTGCACCGATTTTACGTGGCCGCTCAAGTGCTTTCACCTTCGTGATACTTTTAATAGAAAGAGATTCAGACGAAAGCCCGTACCTACTCAGGCAGCTGGCTTTTTCAGGTGGCCGGATTCCAGCGCGGCCTTACCCTGCAGGCGGGCGGTGCCGGTGATGGAGCGGTAACCGGCATGGATGCAGGCACCCCACTCGGAGCGGAAGCCGCCGGTGACCTTGCGGAAGATCACGGACGGGCGGATTTCCCGCCCGGAGACGTTGTTGGTGGGCGGCACCTCGCGGTCTTGCAGGAAGACGAAGGGAGACCCAGAGATCGTGTGCTACAACGCCCAAACATACCCCGTGTTGGCGACAGAGTTCCTAGATATACAGGTTGCGCAAAGCAATAGATGATATATAATACACTAATCGATGTTCGCGCATTCGCTCAGAGGGAGTCCGCTGGTGAGGCGGTGCGCAATGCGATACAAGTGCGCCGAACCATGCGGACGACGTTTATATGCTCACGGCAAGGGCTGAGGTACTTGGCCAGCCAAGAGTAGGTCCGCTTGGCCGAGGTATAACAGATGTGGAAATGCCGTCCCGCCCAACGTCAAAGTATCCCACTGGTGGCGTCGTGCATCTTAATTTGCGTTTATGGATGCAGCGCCTCAGTAACGAGAACGGGATATGAGACGAGCGCCCTGCAGACAGCGGCAATCGACTGCTCTAAAATCGTTATCAAGAACCATGCCGTAATTTCTGAGGATGTTGCCGTTGTAGTTGGGAGGGTTTCTGCCTCCGACAGCGGTTTTTCGACCGAGTGTAACGAACGCTACGTGTTAGGTATCTTCAAGACCGATGCCTGCGCGCTCGGAGCCGATATCGTCAATATTACGAAAGAGTCCCAGCCGGGATTCTGGAGCAGTTGTTACCAAGCTGAGGCGGATCTGATAAAGCTTAAGGACAAGACCCAACTCGGGACACTTGCATCCGATTCCCGGTATGCGTCTGAGGCAGTCGGTGCACGTTCGAAAAAGGCGGCTGACTGCCTCACACAATCCGTGATCGGGGCCAGCGTGGGGGGCTTGCTCGGATATGCCATCGCCACCGCCGTGAGCGCAGACTGCCAAGGCCTTGACAACACTGAACCCACGGCAAGCGTCCCCGAGCCCGTGCCTGAGACGCCGTAAAACGCGAGTGCCTTTACGGACTCTACGGATACGCCCTGAGTTGGGCCCTGGGTACAGCAGTAAACGGATCACCCCCTCGCTGGAAGGGATCCTCATGGACAGCAAGTTCGATGAGTTGGAGGGTCCACCCTCTTCACTCGGCTGCGCGATCGCCTAACGAGCCGGTGGTGACCGCCTTCTCGGCCGAGCGCACTTCGGCCTGCAACAACGCGTTCAAATCGCCTTGAATAGCGGCTTGAAGCCTCATCAACGCGCCTCGCAACTCCAGGTCAGCCGGCCGTCGTCGCGCTTCGGTGCGGCGGTAGTCTACTGTTCAGCGTGCCGGGGGCCAGCTCGTCGCTTGGACCTTGCCCGCGACGCTCACCCGTCCCGGCTTGCCTGGATGCTTGAACTGGCGGTGACTGCCGCGCGTTGCCACAATCACCCAACCATCCGCTTTCAGCAAGCGCACCACGGCCCCGACCTTCATCGCCGCATGCTACCAGAGCCGCCGCTGGCGTGGAAGCGAGGGCCGGTTGACCAGTTCGCCCCAGCAGGCTCGAGCAGACGCTTCTTGCGTTCCTCAAGCCTTCAAGCACCTCTGGGGCGGGTGCGTGCCTGCAGAACCGTCATGCCGCCGGCGGCGGGACGGCGGATGACGGCGTTTTGCCCCTAAGCGGGTCCTTGACAGGTGGGGGGACGATCAGAGTAGGCTTGAAATAAATATGGAGATCGGCGCGGTTCGCTGGCGCGATGATGCTGCCGCCCGAGGGGGGATTTGGCTCAAGGCCACAGGTTTTCTGGCACCACCCCTCCCCTCCGGCGCCGTTCGTTGCAGCGGCGAGCGGCCGATCCCGGCAGATGCGCGAAGGGAAGGGGACGACCATGCCGATCACCAGCATCACCCGCGTTTCCACCGCCGCCGACGGGACGGAGGGGAACGACTGGAACGAATATCCTTCGCTGTCGGCGGACGGCCGCTTCGTCGCGTTCGGGAGCTACGCCTCCAACCTGGTGCAGGGCGATACCAACGGCTGGCCCGACATCTTCGTCAAGGACCTCACCACCGGCGTCGTCTCCCGCGTCTCCACCGCCGCCGACGGTACGCAAGGGAACTCTAACTATAACTATAACTATCCTTCGCTGTCGGCGGACGGCCGCTTCGTCGCGTTCTGGAGCGACGCCTCCAACCTCGTGCCGGGCGATACCAACGGCACGCGCGACATCTTTGTCAAGGACCTCACCACCGGCATCCTCACCCGCGCCTCCACCGCCGCCGACGGCACGCAAGGAAACGGCCGGAACTTAGATCCTTCGCTGTCGGCGGACGGCAGCAAGGTCGCGTTCTGGAGCACCGCCACCAACCTAGTGCCGGGCGATACCAACGGAGGTGACGACATCTTCGTCAAAGACCTCACCACCGGCGCCGTCACCCTAGCCTCAACGGCCGCCGACGGCACGCAAGGGAACGACGAGAACCACCACCCTTCGCTGTCGGCGGACGGCCGCTTCGTCGCGTTCGCGAGCGGCGCCTCCAACCTGGTGCCGGGCGCCGACGGCTTTCACATCTTCGTCAAGGACCTCACGACCGGCGCGATCACCCTAGCCTCCACGGCCGCCGACGGCACGCAAGGGAACCACTGGAGCGGGTCCGACCCTTCGCTGTCGGCGGACGGCCGCTTCGTCGCGTTCTCGAGCTACGCCTCCAACCTAGTGCCGGGCGATACCACTGGCGCGTGGTGGGACATTTTCGTCAAGGACCTCACCACCGGCGCGATCACGCTCGCCTCGACGGCCACCGACGGCACGCAAGGGGACAATCATAGCGGCCAGCCTTCGCTGTCGGCGGACGGCCGCTTCGTCGCGTTCTGGAGCGACGCCTCCAACCTAGTGCCGGGCGATACCAACGGCACTTGGGATATCTTCGTCAAAGACCTCACCACCGGCGTCCTCACCCGCGTATCGACGGCCGCCGGCGGCACGCAAGGGAACGCTTATAGCAGCTCCTCTTCGCTGTCGGCGGACGGCCGCTTCGTCGCGTTCGCGAGCGGCGCCACCAACCTGGTGCCGGGCGATACCAATAACGCCGCCGACATCTTCGTCGTCGAACTCGGCGCCGCCCCGCCGCCGCAGCCGAGCTATGCGATCGCGCCCGCGAGCGTGACGGTGAACGAGGGCGCCGGCACGGTGAGCTTCACCGTCAGCCGCTCCGTCACCACGGCCGCCGAAACGCTCTATGCCAGCACGGTGCAGGACTGGCAGGGCAATGGTCTCACCAACGCCGGCGACTACGTGGGCAAGCTGAACGAGCCGGTCGTCTTCGCCGCCGTCGACGGCGAGGAGACGGTCACCGTCACCATCAACGACGACACCATCCCCGGCGAAGGCAACGAAACCTTCGGCCTGATCGTCCAGAAATCGGCGACAGATCCGCTCACCACCTCCCTCGCCTCCGCCACCTTCACGATTGAGGATAATGATACGGCGGCCATCGAACAGCCAACGCTGGTCGATGAAACATCACTCGATCAGACGACGGTAAAGGCGGTCAGTGAGTTTGCCGAGATCTCCGTAGATTTCGCGAAGACGTTTTTTGACGTGATCGGTGACCTTGCGGTCACGCCCACCTGGGAACAGTTTGTAGCGGCGAACGCGGGCTCGCGGGCGCTGATCTTCACCGAGAAGAGCAATCCCCTCCTCACAGCTGCTGAACTCGGCCCAATCCTTGAGGCAATTGAGTTTCTGAATACAACCGCGGCGGCGCTCCGCGACGGCGATCTTGATCAGGAGGATCGAGACCGCTTCGTTGATCTGCACGTCAGCCTTGTGTCCGGAAAGATCGGCGCGCTGGTCGGCGCGGGGACCGCTACGATCGTTGCCGGGGGAACGACGGTTGGCGCGCTTCCGGTTGTCCTCGGCATTGGTGGTGCCGTGCTGGCGGCGACCTTGGCCGAATACTGGATCTCGGTCGGTCTCGAAGCCCTGACCGATTACGAGCGAGTCGAGCCCACCACCCTTGAACAAATCGCGCAGTGGCACCTGTGGGACCCGATCCTCGGTCCGTCCGGTGCCCGATCCGGCACCCCCGTCTTGCAGTCATCGGCACTGCAGCAAATGGCAGCGGCGGCTCCGGCAAATACCATCGAACCGGCGTGGAGCTACAATTATGAAACCGGGGAATACAGAAGCCTCAAGCAAACGGATCCGGCAGCGTGGAACCGCGCGGCCCAGCGGCTGGGGCTCGATACCGAAACACCGCCAATCAGCCTCACGCTTCGTGGCGACCTCGACCCTTCTCGTCCGGACGACTTGCTCGTCGGCGGCGTCGGGCCGGACACGGCCATGGGCGGTGCGGGCAATGACCGAATTGCCGGCCTCGGCGGGAACGACTTGTTAAGGGGTGGAGCCGGAGAAGACGAAGTGTTGGGTGGCGCGGGTCGCGACACGTTCGCCGGCACTGCCGCCGACCTGAATGGGGACAAAATCCTCGATCTTGCAAACGAGGACCGGCTTCTGGTCGAGGGGGCTCGGTTCGGAGCCGCCGGCATTCAGGTCAGCGCAGGCTCGCTGGTCTTGAGTGCGGACGTGAACGGGGACGGCGTGTCCGATTTCACCATGACGCTGGAGGGCGACTTCCACGGCCGTCTCATCACCGAGGCCTCGGGCGGCAACACGGCCATCCGCTTCAACGGCTCCCTCGCCGGCACCAACGCTGCCGACATCATCGCCGGTACCGGTGGCGCCGATGTCATCCGCGGCGGCAACGGCAACGATCAGGTCGTGGCCGGAGCAGGGGCGGACCGCGTCTTTGGCGATAACGGTAACGACCGGCTGTTCGGCGGCGACGGGAACGACTCTCTCTCCGGTGGCAACGGCAACGACAGCCTCGATGCTGGCGCCGGCGACGACAGGCTCTCCGGCGATCAGGGCAACGACCGGCTGACGGGCGGGCCGGGGAAGGATCAGTTCGTGGTTGCGCGCGGCGGCGGCACCGACACGATCACCGATTTCAATATCGCCGACGATAGGATCGTCGTCGGCAACGACCTCAAGAACGCGCGGAACCTGGTCGACCTCGCCATCCGACAGGACGGCGCCAACACGATCGTCGACTTCAAGGGCGCGATGCTGATCCTGGAAAACTTCGACGGCAAGCTGACGGCGGACGACTTTCTCTTCCTCTAGCCCGCGGGCGGCAGGCGGCGGCGCTGGTGCGCTTATTCGCGCGGCCGCTGCGGTCTGCCAGCGCGCCGGGCGCCCGTGGGGTGTTGCTTGCTTGGGCCTTTACACGGGCTGCAGCAGGCGGTATGTTCTTGTTGTGTTCGATTGCGACGGAGGATAACGAGGGGCCTTGACGACAGACGGCGGCATCGGGGCGGGCGGATGAGGCCCCGCTGACGACGGCCCGCCGCCGACAGCACAACATCGGCCGCGAAAACCGACAGCCGAAGGCCACCAATGACGACAGATGACGACCGGTGACGACACAACCGGGCAGTGCCACCAGCGACGCCTCCAGCGCGAACAGCGGGAACGGCTCAGATCTGCATCGCTACCGCGACGAAATAGCCGACGGCGATGTTCACCCGCGCCTCGACCAGCGACATTGCGCGCGATTGCTTAAGCGGGCTGGTCGGCATCGGGCGCTTGGTTCAACTCGATGAGGAACTCCTCGGCAGTCTTGCCGGCGGCCGGCAACCGCTCACCGGCGACCTCAGCCTGCTTGATTGTGTCAAGCGAAACGCCGTATTGGGATGGCAAATACGTCCACCGGCTTCGAGGTCGGCCGGCGGCTCAGGCATGACGTCGTCGCCGGCAAGGCCTTCGCCCTCGTCGAGCGGCGCCAGCAGCCGCGCCAGGTCTTCGCCCTCGAAGCCGGTGAGGTCGAGATCGAAACCGGCGGCGTTCAGCGCATGCAGCTCCGCGGCGAGCAGTTCGTCATTCCACTCCGAAAGCTCCGTGAGCCGGTTGTCAGCGATGCGATAGGCGCGCACCTGCTCCGGCGTCAGCTGCGACAGCCGGATCACCGGCACTTCGCCAAGACCCAAATGCTGTGTTGCCAGAAGGCGCCCATTGCCGGCCACGATCTCGCCATCATCGGCGATCAGGAGCGGCGAGGTGAAGCCATACTCGACCAGCGAGGCGGCGATCCTGGCGATCTGATCCTCAGAATGGGTGCGCGCGTTGTTCGTGTACGGCTTCAGGCGCGCGAGGGACATAAGCTCGATCTGCTCGGGACAGAAGCGAAGCGAGGTCACGGATGACATCCTTGGCAGGAATGGAAACGTGAAAAAACCGGCTCCTGGGGTGGATGCCGGTTCTGGATCCTGGCTGGCTAATGAACGTGATAGCTGAAGCTTTGCTTACGCCGACGCCCGCTGCAGGCCCAATGCGAAGCACGACAATCTTTCACATCCTGCGACGGATAGTGTCAAGCGCGCAAGATGATCCCTGGTTCCCCGGCTAAGGATCGTGAATTTCGGGTAGGCGGTTGATTCTGTTTTTGTTCTTTCACGGTGAGGGGTGTGGTAGGTTTCACCCGAAGGGTTCACTGGCGAACGGCGGCGAGCGATGGGCGGACGGCGGTTGGATTTCGAGATCGACACCAGGCTGGAGACCGGGCTGCTTACCGCCCACGCCGGGGTGGCGGGGCTGATCGAGGCCTTTCGGCAGACGGGTGCGGCGG
>JBATPX010000235.1:0-4340 GCA_049291695.1 Defluviicoccus sp. | reverse complement strand
GGTCCGCCTCGCTCAGTGCCTGGGGATAGGCTCCGACCATCGGAGCAACCCCCGTCAGCGTTGTTACACGCCTTAGTCGCACTTCGAGGCGGGCCACATCAACCGGCTACCGCCTCACGGACATGATAGTCTAGTCGGCGCCCCCTGCCGCCCGAGTTTGAAAGTGCGACTGGGGTGCGAAACAAACCGGGTACGGAATTTCGGCGCGTTGTGGAAGATGCCCGCGAATAAGAGGGTTGCAGCCCCTGTAGACGACCACGCAAAGTGGCTGGCTACATTTTAATCCTTAACCGGGGTGGCGACGCTCGGAATGCTCGCGGACCGTCTTGCCGTGATGATCGAACTGCGGTATGCGGTTGGAGCAGAGTTCAAGAAAGGAACACTAATAAGACCACCTAGATTGAAAACGGCTCTCTGGAGGAGACGTTATGCGGGTACAGACAATCTCCAAATTTCTAGTGTTGTTTGCGGTCGCGCTCGGGCTAAGCGCGCTTCAACCTCGAGTCTCGCTCGCGGCGTCGGCCTCGAAACTCAATGCCGCGGCAGAGGCCACCCTCGCTGGGTTCTATGTAGAAACGCCCTCTGCCAAGACCTACGCCGAAAAGGCGAGAGGTATCCTGGTCTTCCCGGAAATTACCAAGGCTGGTTTTGTGATTGGCGGCAGTGGGGGCGATGGCGTGCTGAGGGTGGGCGGCAAGCCCGTTGCCTACTACAGCACCGCCTCCGCATCCGTCGGCCTTCAAGTCGGTTACCAGGAATACGCCACAGTCATGATGTTCATGACGGAGGAAGCGCTGACTAAGTTTCGGAACAGCTCCGGTTGGGAAGTCGGCGTCGACGCCGGTGTGACCGTGATCGATACAGGCGCCGCGGGTTCGTTGAGCACCGAGGATGTCGCTAAAGATCCGGTTGTTGCCTTTATCTTTGGCGAGAAAGGCTTGATGGCAGGACTCAGCCTGGAAGGCGCGAAAATCTCCAAGCTCGAGAACATGGAGCCGTAAGCCCGAGGCATCTTATTGCGGTCGGCCCGTGTTCAGCGGCATGCCCCGAACACGGGCTGTTTCGTTTCTGCCTATCCGCTTGACGCATACACCCACTAGGGATAGATGGTGTGCGTGAAGTGCATAGTGAGCCATGGACGTTCTCGAGCGGACCGACCTGCCATTCCCGAGATCGCTCCCTGAGTTTCAGCGACTCTTCCCCGACGATGCGACCTGCGCCGCCTACCTGGAAAAAGCTCGCTGGGGTGACGGGTTCGCCTGCCCGCACTGCGGCGTCGTGAGTGAACCTCTCCGCATCGCCACGCGGCTTGGCGTCCTGACCTGTCGCGCTTGCCGCCGCGCCAGACGGGATTGACCCTCGGCACGGTCATGGAGCGCAACCGCGCGCCTTTGAGCACGTGGTTTTGGGCTGCCTATATGGTCGCCAGCCAGACGCCGGGAATGTCGGCGGTGCAGTTTCAGCGGCAACTTGGGCTGACGCGGTACGAAACCGCCTTCGGCATCCTGCATAAGCTCCGCGCGGGTATGGTGCGGCCCGATCAGGACCGGATCGGTGCCAGGGCAGGAGAGCATGTCGAGGTGGACGAAACCTACGTTGGAGGCCGGACGCGTGGTGAAGGCCGAGGCGTTCACCACAAGACACTGGTGACTGCTGCCGTCGAAGTCCGCCACAGGGAGCCCGGCACCGCGCAGGACAAGCGGAAGGACGGCCGCTATGCCGGGCGCGTGCGGCCGTCCGTCGCTGCCGACCGCAGCGCCGATTCGCTGTGTGGCTTCGTCGAGAGCGCCGTAGTGCCGGGGTCGCTGATCGTCACCGACGATTGGAGCGGCTATGGCAGCTTGCGGACACGCGGCTATGATCACCACGCTATTGCCGAATGCGGTGATCCCGAGGTGGCCGAAGAGTTCATGCCGATCATCCACCTCGTCTTCAGCAACCTGAAAACCTGGATCAATGGCATCCACCTCGGCGTAAGCGCAAAGCATCTACAAGCCTATCTCAACGAGTTCACGTTCCGCTTCAACAGACGGTTCTACCCGTTCAACGACTTCCGCTCGCTCCTCGGCATCGCAGGCGGAGTTGAGGCGCCGACCTACGCTGGGCTCTATTCCGGTGAGTGGACGCATCCTACATGTAGTGGGTGTCCGTCCTAACCGGATAGGCACGCAAATAACTGAATCCTCAAGCCGACGCTCGTCCTTTTCCCCCTCACGCGCGAGCACCCACCAGCCGAGCCGACATCATCAACAAGACGGGATACGTTAAGGAATCGATTCGCTCTGGCGCTTCACGTTCTCGATGGCCTGCTCTCTCTGCGCCTTGGATTCCATAAGTAGGTAGTACGCGATGTAATACTTGTAGATGTTTCTGACATATGCCACCGTTTCTGCCCCTATCTTCTCGGCGGCGACATACTCCACGTTGTGGAACCAGACGTTCGGATCGAGGCCGAGCTTGGCGGCTTCCTTGCGCAGTTGAGAAATCCGGCGCGCGCCAGCATTGTAGGAAGCGAACGCAAAGAGGGCCTTATCCAGATTGGTCAGGGGTTCCTTGCCGTAGTACTGGTCGATCATCCAACGCATGTATTTGATGCCAGCGTGGATGTTCGCATCCACTTTGGTGATGTCGCCCACGCCAAGTTCCTTTCCGGTGGCGGGCAAAACCTGCATCACGCCGATGGCGCCTGATGGGCTCCGGGCGGCCTGATTGAGCTCGGATTCCTAGTATCCCTGGGCCGCCATCAGCAACCAGTCCACATCGTACTTGTCTCCATATTCCTTGAAGTACTGAATCAATGCCCGGAATTTCTTTCGTTCGGACTCTGAGCTAGCCTCCTTTACATACTTTGTGCTCTTAAGGTAACGTGTCAGGATCACGTATCCCGCTAAGGTCCCTTGCCCATGCCGAGCCAAGAAATCGTCGATAGCGGCCTCGAGCCGCAGGCTCCCTCTGCGGACCGCAACGGCAATGTCGGCACCTGTGCGCACAGCGATCCCCTCGTGCACTGTGATCCTGGGGAAGATTTGTTTCCAGAAGTCTGCCTTATGCTTGTCCACGACGATGAGCGGAATCAATCCGGCGCTTACCATCTCGATCAGATCCTCGTCCTCCAGCGCTTCCGGCGCCTCCTTGATGATCACCTCGGGCTTTTTCTCGGAGGCGAAACGTTGGTTGAGGGCCGCCAGGCTCTCGTAATAACTGGAGGACTTGCGAACGAACACCTCCTTTCCGGCGAGGTCGGCCACGGTAGAGATCGCTGGTGAGGTGGGACCGGAAACCACCAGCTCACTGACGTTTCGATACACCGGTGTCGAAAAGTCAACCAGCTTCTGGCGCTCTTTGGTAATGGTAAGGTTCGATGCCGCGATATCACCCTTTCCGGCAACCAGCGCTGGCAGAATTTCGTCCCGGCCGACCGGAATGTATACCACCCGCACCTTGATATGTTTTGCTTTCAGCTTTCTCTGCTTTTCCAGCTTCTTTTTTAGATCAGCTTCGAAAAGGCGCATAAACTCATGAGTAAGGCCGCGTTGGGTGCCTTTATCTACAAAATAGAATGTTTTGCTATAGACACATAGGACTCTAATGACCCCTCGCGCGATCATCCCGTCAAGATCGCCGGTCCACGCCTTCGTCGCCTCTTCGGGCGCAATGGTGAGCTGTTCGCGCTGTGGCGTTTGTTGCGACGGCTTTTCTTCGTTTGCCGCATGGATCGGGCACGCGAAAAGCGTGCACACTACGGCCGCCAGGGCTAATGTGGCTACCCTCAAGCGCGTTGAAGAATGCGCCAGGCAGCGCGGTTGAGTTGTCAGCATTGTCCCGTTTCCAAGCCATTGTTTGATCTTAACCGACGTTTTCCGGATGCCGGTCTCCAAAGTCGAAAATAGTACTCGCGCGCATGGCGGCGTTCAACTTTGTGCCGATCTTCGGTAGTTCGGCGGGGGTCGCTGCGCCGGCCGTGCGGGCGTTCGGTGATGTTCCCCCGGGAAATTGGACACCCATTATGCAGCTTGGCTTTCTGCCTGTTCGGGGGTGAGATACCCGAGAGCTGAGTGAAGCCCCTGGCGGTTGTTGTATTCTTCGATGTAGGCGAACAGATCGCGCTCACGCTCGCCCGCAGCGCAGCCTTTCACCTTGAAGACTTCGCACCGGCCGGTATGCGCGGCATCGCTGGATTTACCTTGGCGCTACGCCGGGAACGCGTGGACGACGTAACAGCTCACGGGGTTGGCGTTTTTCGGTATTTTTCGCTTGCGCGGGCGGCGCGAATCTGACTCAACGTATGAGTGACTCCGCCATTTCGATACCGCCTGAGCGAGAGAGAGAAGGACGCGCTG
>JBATPX010000234.1:0-4614 GCA_049291695.1 Defluviicoccus sp. | reverse complement strand
TGATCAGTGACCAATGGCAGGCGCATGTGACGCGTGAAGCGGCGAAGGCGATCGGACGATGGCTCGAAGGACGAGGACGGCTGCACCAGCCCATCGCCACCCTGACCCTGGCCGAGCTGGAAGCGATGGCGACCAGCGCGATCAGCCGGTTCGTGGTGCTGGCCTCGCAGCGGATCCAGGAGTGTCCGGAGGACAGCGAGGACTTGAGCCGGCTCTTAACGGCTTGAGCCCCTGCGCGCTGTGCGGCCGGCAGGCGCGCGGCTTCGGCTACGTCCACCAGCTGCGCTGGGAGGCGTACCCGCACCACCGCTTCTGCTCGATGCGCTGCCTCGACGCCGGATCGGCGTTGGCGATGAGGAATGATGGAATGATCGATAAGACCGATATGGAACAGCGCGCCATCAAAGACGCGCGGCGCATTCTTGCCGAAACGCTCACCGAGCTCGGGCTGATGGAGCCCTTCTATCACCGGCCGGCGGCGGACATCGACCGCATCATCGAGGCCTGCGTCGACGGCTTCCAGGACTCGATGCAGCGCCAGTCGCTCACCGGCGACGTGCCATTTTGAGGGCGTCCGCGATGATCGACCTCAATCACGGCTCCGGTTGCCAGTACGAGACTGCGGGCCGCGCCGACGGCGTTGGTGTCGCCATCAATGCCGCCATCGACGCGGCGCTGATCGCCCGCAACCGCGCCCAGCCGCCGCGGCGCTACGTCAGCACGTCCGGCCTCGGGCGGGGCTGCCTGCGGCAGATCCAGTACGACTATCTCGCGGTGCCGAAGGACGACGGCCGGGAGTTCGAGCCCTCGACCTTGCGCATTTTCGAAGCCGGGCACCGCGGTGAGGATGTGGTGGCGGCGTGGCTGCGTGCCGCCGGCTTCGATCTGCGCACCGAGCGAGCGGACGGCCGGCAGTTCGGCTTCTCGACCCTCGACGGCCGGTTCCGTGGCCACATCGACGGCTGCCTGGTTACCGGCCCAGCAGCGATGGCCTATCCGGCCCTGTGGGAGAACAAGACGCTCGGCGCCGCTTCCTGGAAGGAGGTCGTCAAACGCGGCGTGGTCCTCGCCAAACCGGTCTACGCGGCACAGATGGCGCTCTACCAGGCCTATCTGCAGCTGCCCAACCCGGCGCTGTTCACAGCGCTCAACCGCGACACCTGGGAGCTCGCCTGCGAGATGGTGCCGTTCGATCCGGCCCTGGCGCAGCAGATGAGCGACCGAGCGGTCGATGTCGTCCGCGCCAGCGACGCGCACGAGCTGCTGCCACGGGCGGCGGCGGAGCGGACGTCGGTGATCTGCCGCGGCGGCAAGGCTGGCGGCGAGTGGCATCCGTCCTGTTCCTGGCAGGACCGCTGCTGGAGTGCTGCTCGATGAAAGGCTATCTGCATCCCGGCCAACGCGTCGGCCGTTGGATTCTTCTCTCGCGCACCCACCAGGCGCCATCGTCCGGAAAAAGGTGGCGGCCTCGCTGGCATTGTCGCTGCGATTGCGGAACGGAAAAGATGGTGCTGGATCAGAGCCTGAGGCTCGCCCTCAGGTCCGATGCGGGCGGAAGCCGAAGCTGCGGATGTCTCGTCATCGAAGCAAGCCTCCGGCATGGCCAGAATCGCCACCAGAAGCCGTCCTCCGAGTACATGGCGTGGATTGGTGCCAAGAAGCGTTGCAGGAATATGCGAAACGCGTCCTATCGCAATTATGGCGGTCGCGGGATCCGCATGTGCGCTCGTTGGGAGCACAGCTTCGAGGCGTTTCTCTGCGATATGGGACCCAAACCCGACCCCACTTACAGCCTCGATCGGATCGACCCGGACGGAAACTATGAACCCGGCAATTGCCGCTGGGCCCCACCGACGATCCAGCAACGCAACAAGCGAAACACTCGCTGGTACGAATTTGACGAACGAGCCTGTGTTTTGATCGACATCGCCCGCAGTCTCGGCATTTCCCGTGATGCGGCGCGCGCGATGGAACGCCGCGGCATGCTTCCTGCTCGTCGGCTCGCAGGGGTACTGGACCCTCAACGCCCATTCCAGCCGACCTTTTTCGATCTCAACCTCGTAGCGCCGCTGACCGATCTCACGGGCATCAGCACCGAGACCTGAATGACCGACCGCAACGACCGCCCAGCCGCCACCGCCGCCGGCTACGCGCCCGGCGGCATCATCGATCTGAACGATGTCTGGCACCCATCGACGTGCTGGGATCGTCCGGCCGATGCGGGGCCAAAGTTTGCAGGCCCTGCAAAAACTTCCACGGGTGAGCGCGGCGATCGCCCAGCCGATACCGCTGGTGCCGCCGGCTACGCGCCCGGCGGCATCATCGATTTCAATGACATCTGGCAGCCCTCGCCACGCTACGATCTCGACGAGATCCGCCACCGGCTGGCGACAACCGCCCGCGACTGGCTGCCGCAGCTGTTTCCCAAGGCACGGCTGTCGGCGGACAAGAAGACGCTGCGCTGCGCCGATCTCTCCGGCCGGCCGCCGCGCAACGAAGGTTCGTGTGTCATCCACCTCGAGGGCCGGTTTGCCGGCTGGGGGTTCGATTACGCCACCGGCGAGAGCGCCGGGCCGATCGACATGGTCTATCACGGCACCGGGACAAGCGGCGCGGCGCTGTTCGAGGAAGCGGCACGATGGGCGCGGATGGACCGGCCGGCGCCGCCACCTCGCCCGACGCTACCGAAGCCCGATCACAGTCTGGAGATCGCGCGCATCCTCGCCGGCTGCCAGCCGCTCGCCGGCACTCCGGCGGAAACCTACCTGCAGCGCCGGGGCTTGCGCGATCCTGGCTGTTCCGATCTGTTGTTCCATCCCGATCTCACCGATTACGCGAGCTGCCGCGGCTGGCCCGGCATGGTGGTGCGGCCACGCGATGCGCGTGGCGAGCCGGTCGGCGGCATCCACCGCACCTTCCTGCTCGATGACGGCTCAGGCAAAGCGCCCGCGGGCAAAAAGATGCTGGGGACGATCGCCGGCGGCTGCGTCCGCCTGCACCCGCTCGGGCCGGACGGCCATCTTGGCATCGCCGAGGGCATCGAGACCGCGCTCTCAGCGCACGGCATCTTCGCGGTGCCCACCTGGGCGGCGTTGTCGGCCGAGGGCCTGCGCCGCTGGCAGTGGCCGGCCGATGTTGCCAGGGTGACGATCTTCGCCGATGCCGGCGCCGCCGGCGCTGAGGCCGCCGCAGCGCTCGCCGATCAGCTGAGCACCGCCGGGATCGCGCATGAGATCCGCGTGCCGCTGCACGGCGACGGCTTCAACGACGATCTCTGCCGCGGTGCCGTGCCGTCCGATTACCAGACAGCCCGGGACGACGCGCCTCCCGCGCCGGCACGCTTAAGCACACTCGCCGAATTCGAAGCGGCGGCACAGGCTCTCACCAGCCCGCCCGATCTGGCGGTGCTGGGCCAGCTCCTCGGCCAGCTGGCCCGGGCGCGCCTCGAGCCGTTGCCGGAACACCAGGTGCTGACCGCGATCAAGACCGCCAGCGGTTTCGCGATGTCGATCCTGGGAAAACAGCTGGGCGAACTCCACCGGCAGCTGAACGCCACTGGCGATGTCGGCCGCAAGGCCATCCACCCACCGTGGGCCGGCCGGCTGCGGCTCGATCTCACCGGCAATCCGGAGCGCAACGAGGCCAACGTCATCACCGCGCTCTCCTCCGACGAGGCGTTCGCCGGCACCCTGGTGTTCGACGAGTTCCGTCAGGAGATCGTCGTCAACCGGCCGCTGCCGTGGGACCACGATGCCGCCGCCATCCCGCGGCCGTGGACCGATGCCGACGATGTCCGCTGTGCCGAGTGGCTGCAGCGGCGCGACATCAACGTTGCGCCGATGGTGGTGAGCCGCAGCGTCGGCGCCGTCGCCCGCGACATCCGCGTCCATCCGGTGCGGGAATACCTGAACCGCCTGCAGTGGGACGGCACGCCGCGCCTCGAAGCCTGGACCATCACCCACTTAGGCGCCGAGGACACCCCGCTCAATCGCAGCTTCGGCGCATCGTGGATGATAGGCGCCGTCGCCCGCATCATGCAACCGGGCGCCAAGGCCGATCACATGCTGATCCTCGAAGGTCCGCAAGGGGCGAAGAAGTCGAGCGCGCTCGCCACCCTCGCCGGCGACGGCTGGTTCACCGACGAGCTCGCCGAGCTCGGCTCCAAGGACGCCGCGCTGCAGATGCGCGGGGTGTGGATCATCGAGATCGCCGAGCTCGACGCCATCGGCCGCGCCGAAGTCTCGCGCATCAAGGCGTTTCTGTCGCGCACCGTCGACCGCTACCGGCCGCCCTACGACCGCTACGTCGTCGATGTTCCCCGGCAGTGCGTGTTCGCCGGCAGCGTCAACCATGACACCTACCTGCGCGATGAAACCGGCAACCGCCGCTTCTGGCCGGTGCGCTGCGGCCGGATTGATCTCGATGCACTCCGGCGCGATCGCGATCAGCTGTGGGCAGAGGCGGCTGCGCGCTATCGCCAGGGCGCGATCTGGTGGATCGACGATCACGATCTGATCGCCGCCGCCAATGCCGAGCAGGAGGCGCGTGTCGAGCCCGACGCCTGGCATTCCCTGATCGAGCGCTGGCTGATCTTCGAGAAGCGCCAGGTCAACC
>JBATPX010000233.1:0-1795 GCA_049291695.1 Defluviicoccus sp. | reverse complement strand
CCCGGCAGGGCTACGACCCGGCTCATGTGTTCGCTGAGATCGCAGCGACCAATGCAGAGCTCGACGCGCTTGGGCTCGTTCTCGACACCGATCCCCGCAAGGCGACGCCGACTGGCGCGCCCAAGCCGCCCGTTGGTAGTCCGGAGCCTAGCGCGTGATCGCCGCGAACAGATCGGGCGGGTCCGCCTCGCCGGCGGGGCAGAGATCGGTGACCCCTATGCCGATCAACCTGAACGCCCGGCCGTCGACCTCGCGCCGCAGCAGCGGGCCTGCCGCCGAGACGATTACATCGGCTCTCTGGGTCGCATCGGCGAGGCGATGATTGCGGGTGAGAACCTGAAAGTCTGAAGTCTTGAGCTTGAGGACCACGGTATGGCCGCCGACACCGGCCCGCCTGAGGCGATCGGCGACCCGGTCGGACAGGGGCCGTAGGGCCTCGGCTAGAGGCCCGAAGGCGTGCAGATCCGTGCGGAAGGTGGTCTCGGCCGAAATGCTCTTGGCCGGTCGCGACGGGATGATCGCGCGATCGTCCTCGCCCTGGGCAAACTGCGCTAGTCGCCGGCCGAACTTGCCGAACCGGGCGACGAGTTGCGACGCTGGCACCGACTGCAGCTGGCCGATGGTAGCGATGCCCATGTCCTCAAGCTTTGCCGCCGTGGCCGAGCCGACGCCGAGGATCTTCCCCACCGGCAGTGGCGCCAGGAATGCTCTGGCTTCCGCTCGGCCAATCACCGCGAAGCCACGCGGCTTGTCGAGATCGGAGGCAAGTTTGGCAAGGAACTTGTTGCAGCTGAGACCGACCGAGATGGTGATACCGACGTTCTCTTCGACGGTGCGGGCAATGCCGGCGAGGGCCGTTGCCGGCAAGACGTCGCAGATCCGTACCCCGTCTGATAAATCGAGGTAGGCCTCGTCGAGCGATACCGGTTCGATCACCGGCGTTGCTGGCGCCAGGATGGCGCGGATCTGCCGGCTGGCCCGGCGGTACTTCTCCATGTTTGGCGGGATGACGACGGCGTCGGGACAGAGCCGCAGCGCCTGGAACATCGGCATCGCTGAGCGGGGACCATAGCGCCGGGCAACATAGCAGGCGGTGGTGACGACCCCGCGGCCACCAGGATGGCCGACGATTACCGGCTTGTCCTTCAGCGTCGGATCATCGCGCTTCTCGATCGCGGCATAAAAGGCGTCGCAGTCGATGTGGGCGATCGCAAGCTTAGCCAGTTCCGGATGGCAAACCAGCCGGGCCGATCCACAAGCGGGGCACGTCTCCATCCGCTGATCGAACCAGGAGAGGCAATCCCGGCACAGGCTGGGCATGGCTCCTTGCGACCCTTCAGGTCAACTTTCGGTCTCCGGCGACATAGCCGGATCTTACCACCACCCAGCCCGGAGGCGCTTGCCGGTGACCCAGCAAGACAGGATTGAGCTGCCGCTGGAGACCCACGACGATGTGCGCCTGCAGCCGGACACGGTCGATCCTCGACACCGATCCCCGCAAGGCGACGCCGACTGGCGCGCCCAAGCCTGTTGAGTGAGCTGCCTGATGCCGGTGAAGTATTCCCCTGCAGCCACTGCCGCGGCGGGTGCGGCTACCGCTTTGGTGCCGCCGAAGATCCTGTTGGCATCGCTGGATTATGGCGACGCCGCCTGGCTCAAAGCCAAACGTTCGGTGCAGGCCAATGCCGCGGCGGCGCCGGGCGGGGCACACACCGCTGATCAGCTGATCGAGGACACCACCTCCGGCAACCACGAGCTGAAGCAGACGTTCACGAAGCCCGCCGGCGCAACAACG
>JBATPX010000232.1:0-4087 GCA_049291695.1 Defluviicoccus sp. | reverse complement strand
GCCCGCAGCCGGGCGCCCGCGCAGAAGCCCGCCCGCTGACGGAGCCAGCTTCCACCCGCCCCGACCGTGACGCGGAAACGAGAGCGGGTGCTGCCCTCGCCCCCACCCCCACCATCGTCAGCCGCGGACTCGTTCCGCCCGTCCGCTTCCGCCTCGCGCCGCGTCGACGAACACGCGGGGGCGGACGATGCACGGCCCGTATATGCGAAGCCACGATTAGTCACTCATAAGATGCAACATGCTCCGGCGCTACACGCAGCCATCGAGATGGCGTGCACCAGAATGCGCGTTTTCCATGTGTATCGAGGTGTTTTTGTGCAACGCTTGGGGAGATCTTGTGCATTCTCGCTTGCAAAGGCGATGCGAGGTCGATAGGAAGCGACGCCCGGCTTGTAAGTGTAATCGGGAGGGGAGTCGCGGGGCATATGGCTCCCGGCAAGACGCGAGCCTAGCTGCTCGCGAGAGCGAAATGCTTAGACAATAACGTGGGAGTACTCTAATGGAGGACGCGTATCGAAAACAGTGTCGTTTCTCGCTGTTTTCGTTTCTTTTGGTGCTCTTACTCACGCACCTTGCTCCGGTCTTCTACTTCATCCCGCAGCTGACCAAGGGATATATATTCGGCTTTCCCACCCATTACTTTATCACGTTGGTGGTAGGGTGGATCGGGACGATGATCTTCTACTGGTTCTACATCCAGATCAGCGAGAAGATCGACCAGGAGATCGACGAGACGAGCGGCGCGGCGCTCGAAGCCGAGCAAGGCAAACGGCCAGGCGGCGCAGCTAAGGCACCGGGAGGCGCGCGATGATCCGCATTCTCCTTACGGCGCTGTTCTCAGCCCTGCCGGTCGCGGCGTTCGCCCAGCAGGCGGAGCCGAAGTTTTTCAAGTTTGAGCCGAGCGCGACCTTCTCGACGCTTGGCATCAGCTACACCATCGCCATGATGGTGTCCTTCCTCGCCGTCGGCTGGTACGCCAAGTCGCGCGTCTCGACCAGTGACGACTATTTCGCCGCTGGCCGCAACTTCGGTGGTATCTCCAACGGTCTGGCGATGAGCTCGAACTACATGAGCCTCGCCACATTCTTGGGCTTCACGGCGCTTCTGTGGCGCATGCAGTACTACCTGATCGCGATCACGCTCAGCTTCCTGGGCGGATTTGTCTTGATCTCGATCGCGATGGCGCCGGCGCTCCGCCGCTGGGGCAAGTACACCTCGATGCAGTTCATCGGCGAGCGCTTCGGCCAGACCGCCAAGATCGTCGCCGTTCTGTGCATGATCTTCCTCGCCCAGCTCTACCTGATCGGCCAGATGAAGGGCACCGGCAACGTCTTCCAGGTGATGTTCCACTGGGACTACACGACCGGCATGGTCGTAGGCGGCCTCGTCGTCACCGCCTACGTCACGGTCGGCGGCATGTACGGCATGTCGTACAATCAGACGCTGCAGGCCGTCATCATGGGCTTGGCGCTGATCATCCCGACCGCGATCATCCTGTGGAACATCGGCGCCGGTCCGGCCAGCGCGTTCCCGCCATTCGGCTATGGCTCGCTGGTGCCGGAGATGGAGAAGGCGCTGCCGTCTTACTTCGATCCGTTCCTCACCGTGAACGGTACCGTGCCGATGAGCCTCAAGTTCCACGTCGGCATCATCCTCTCGATCGCGTTCGGCACCATCGGCCTGCCGCACATCGCGATGCGCTACTTCACGGCGCCGTCGATCCGCAATGCCAAGATCTCGACGCTGTGGGGTGCTTTCTTCGTCGGGTTGATCTTTTTCACCACGTTCGCGGTCGGCTTTGCCGCCAAGCTCTACAGTGTGAACGTGCTGAACAACCAGCTAGGTCTGCAGGTGCAGCCCAAGGAGGCGGATCTCCTGCTGGTGGTGATGAGCCAGGCGTTCACGCCGACCTGGATTGCCGCCATCCCGATTGCGGGTGCGCTCGCAGCCGGGTTCTCGACCATCGCCGGTCTCTTGATGGTCATCGGCACCGGCATCGGCCACGACATCTACTCGACCATCGCGCCCAACGCCGACGACAAGAAGAAAGTGAAGATGGGTTACATCTTCACGGCCCTGGGCGGCCTTGCCACGATCCTGCTGGCGCTTGACCCGCCGGACTTCCTGTTGACCAGCGTCATTTGGGCGTTCGTCGTTGCTGCTTCGACCTTCACGCCGGTGCTCATCCTCGGCATCTGGTGGAAAGGCGCGAACAAGCTTGGCGCCATCGCAGGCCTCCTCGTCGGCGGCGTGTTGTCGGGCTGGCTGTGGTTCTCGAAGGGAGTGCTCTTTGGCTTCCCGCTGGTGCAGGCGGGGCCGGTTGGCAACCTTGTGACGGGCATCTTCACCGTCGGCGCGGCGTGGTTCACGGTCGTGGTGGTGAGCCTGCTGACCGGTGGCGAGAAGGACGAGAAGATCCTGCGCGAGGTCGATCGCATCCACGGTTGGCGCAACTACGATCCGAAGCGCTACAGTAGCAACACGTTTGCCATCGTCACCGCGGCGATCGCGCTCGCGCTGATGATCTGGTCGGCAATGCCGGATCCCGCTTACAAGAAGAAGGCAGAACTGCCGGCGCAGCCGACGATTACGGTTGCCGTCGCGCAGCAACAATAGCCTGTGATGCTTGGCTGATCAGGGGGCCGCCTGACGCGGCCCCCTTTTTCTTTACGGCACGGCCCAGTCAATGCTTCTTCTGGACATCTTTCTCCTGCGCCCCGCGCCCTACCGGCATGCGTGCGAGAGCCCGCGCGCCGGCCTCTACATCGGCTTGTTCCTCGTGGCGACGGGCACCCTCTACGGTCTCCTGGTGGCGCTGTTCCAGCGCTTGGGCGGCGGCACCATCGGCGGTCTTGCCGTTGCCGATATTCCCGCCTGGGCGCTGTTCGGCGGCAATGTCCTGTCCGGCATTGTCGTCACGATCATGGTCCACGTCGGCATCACGTTTCTTGCCTGGCTTATGGCGCGTGCCATCGGCGGTCCAGGCATACTGGCGGCGATGTACAGGACGACTGCTTATCTTCTGCCGCTGACGTGGCTGGCCCTGCCGCAGGTGGCCAAAACGACCGCGCTCGCCGGTCAGCAGCCGGTGCCGCTTCCCTACGATCCACTCTACCTGCCGCTGGCAGTGGCGGGTTTGAGCCTGTTCCTTATCGGGCTCACGAACGTTTATGCGGTCACGCAGGGCAAGGGCGTGGGGCGTGCCGCATTCGGGGCCGCCCTGTTCGCGCTGTTCGCCGTTTCGATCCTGCTGGTCGCTTGAAGGGGCCGGCCGCTTCGCCGGGGAGCTGCGGTTAAGGCGCCGGGTCGAGCAGCGCCAGAACGCTCTTGCGCGATTCGGCTGCGAGTGAGTGCGTCGTCGCGCTCAACTGCAGCCGCGTTTTCAGCGCCAGCATCCGCGCGCCTTCCTCGCCGGCATCGACGTCCGCAGGCGCCCCGACACCGCCGGCCAACGCGCGGGCAGCTGTGTCGATAGCCTCAGCAGCCCGCTGCAGCGGAGCCGCGGCGGCGAAGGGGCGGGAGGCGCAATGCGCGCGGGTCTCGGTCATGACGGCGGGCCCTTCATCCTGAAAGCATTTCACGCGAACCGTTTTGTTCGCAAGGACAGCACCTCTGATCGCCCGCGTAAACGCACCCCGCACTTTATCCGGATCGTGTTGACGATGTGTTGCCGGACCGACTGCTGCGGGCGGGTCGGCCCGGTCGCGTCAGCCCGCGCGCAGGTTCGTGGCTGACATCCGGCCCTGGCGATCGCTCTCCAGGTCGTAGCTGACCTTCTGACCCTCCTGCGGGTTGCCGATGCCGGATCGCTCCACGGCGCTGATGTGAAGGAAGACATCGCGTCCGCCATCATCGGGTTGAATGAAGCCGAAGCCCTTCTGGGCGTTGAACCATTTCACTGTGCCGGTGGCCATCGTTGGCGTCCTTTCCTATGGCAGGGGTGAATGATGAATGACTTTGCGCTTCCCGCGCGGCCCCTCGGGCGCGCCTGGGACAGCAAAACGGGAGAGCAGCTGGGGTGCCTTACGCATCAGCCGGCGTGCCGCCCGGCGCCCGCCATCGCCCGGGCCGCCGGCCGGCGCGCGGC
>JBATPX010000231.1:0-8169 GCA_049291695.1 Defluviicoccus sp. | reverse complement strand
GGCAGCGCCGGCGCCGGCCGCCGATGCGGTTCCGGTGGCGATCGAATCGGCCGCAGATGGGGATGCGAATGCGGCGCGTGCCCGCATCCTCGCGCTCTTGTCGCCAGCGCCGGTCGCCGTCGATGAGCTGGTGCGCCGGTGCCGACTGCCGGCCGCAACGGTGCACACCGCGCTTCTGGAGTGGGAACTGGCGGGCCTGCTCGACCGTCATCCGGGTAACCGGGTCGCCCTCCTCACGGCGCCGAACGGAACCTGAGCGCACCCGCCGCGCCGTGCCAGCCGGAAGGCGGGGCGGGCAACACCAGGAAGTATGAACCACTTCACATTCTCACGGTTGTTTTTTGCAATCTCCAGTTATTTTTCCCCTACCGCTTATGTCGGATTTCTCCTACTCAATAAAACGCTAAAGCGGGGGTTGAAATGACGGACGGTCGCTTTCGCACGATCCTCGCGGCGTGCTTCTCGTCTTTGACGACGCCGCTCGGACTTGATATCGCGTTCGTCGTGATGTTTGTTTGTCTGCTTCTGGCGTGCGCGTTCTGCTGAGTTGGCAGCGATCGTCGGTTCGCACTGCTCGCTAAGCGGGCCGGTCCGCAGCCGCGCGCCGCAAGCGCGCTCCCTTCCCGCGCATTTTCCACTCCCAAGGGAATACAAGGTCATGGACTGTGCGCGCGCGGTCGGCGATCGTAGCGCCTGCTTGAACCTGCACCGTCATGCGCAACCGCGCTCGCCACTGCCGGTCATCAGGCGCGGGAAAAGGGAGGCAAACCACGTGCGCTACTCTGCCGCCGTCCGCCATGAGCGACGTATTCTGTGCGTCTTTCCGGCCTACAGCCCGTCATTCGGCACCTTTTCCCATGCCTACCCGCTGATGGACCGCGTGCGCGCGTTCATGCCGCCGCAAGGGCTGTTGGTGATTGCGGCTTACCTGCCGGAACGGTGGCAGATCCGCTTCGTCGACGAGAACTTGAGCCCGGCGCGGGCGGCCGATTTCGCCTGGGCCGATGTGGTGCTGGTCACCGGCATGCACATCCAGGCAACGCAGATTCGCGCCATCGCCGCGCGCGCGCGGGCCGCCGGCAAGGTCACGGTCCTGGGCGGGCCGTCCGCTTCGGCGATGCCGGAGAGCTATCCGGAGTTCGACTATCTGCATATCGGCGAGATCGGCTGCGCCACCGACCGCCTGATCGAACACCTCGATGCCTCGATCGCCGCGCCCGCGGGCCAGGTGCGGCTGACCACCCAGACCCGGCTGCCGCTCGCCGCCTTTCCGCAGCCGGCCTACCACCTGATCCCGCTCGACCGCTACTTCATCGGCAGCGTCCAGTTCTCCAGCGGCTGCCCTTACACGTGTGAGTTCTGCGACATTCCGGGATTGTACGGCCGGGTGCCGCGGATGAAGACGCCGCAGCAGGTCATGGCCGAGCTCGACGCCATGCTGGTGCAGGCGCGGCCGCCCGCGGTCTACTTCGTTGACGACAACTTCATCGGCAACCGAAAGGCGACCGCTACCTTGCTGCCGCACTTGATCGCCTGGCAGAAGTGCAACGGCTATCCGCTGCGCTTCGCCTGCGAGGCGACGCTCAATCTCGCCAAGGAGCCGGAGATCCTGGCGATGATGCGGGAAGCGCATTTCATCACCGTCTTCGTCGGCATCGAAACGCCAGAGATCGCAACCCTGGAACGCATGAGCAAGAAGCAGAACACCCGCGTGCCGATCCTGGATGCCGTCGCGACGCTCAACAGCTATGGCATCGAGGTCGTCTCCGGCATCATTCAAGGGCTCGACGGTGAGACGGCCGACTCCGGCCGGAAGCTGCTCGAATTCGTCGAACGCTCCCGGATCCCGATGCTCACCATCAATCTGTTGCAGGCGCTGCCCGGGACGCCGCTGTGGGCGCGGCTCGCGCGCGAGGATCGCATCGACCTCGATCCGGCGCTGGAGTCGAACGTCCGCTTCGCGCGGCCCTACGCCGAGGTGGTGGCGACCTGGAAGCACTGCATCGCCGAGACTTACAGGCCGGAGCGGCTGTTTGAGCGCTTCATCCACCAGATCAACGCAACGTATCCGAACCGCATCCACATCCCGGCCTCAAGCCAGCTCTCCGCGCGCAACCTCCGCCGCGGCTTCATTCTCGCCCTCAATCTCGCCGTGCGCCTAGGCGTGCTGGCCGACTACCGCCGCGTCTTCTGGCGCGCCGTCTGGCACGCGCTGCGGCACGGTCAGATCGAATCCGCCTTCAACATGGGCCTGGTCGCGCATCACCTGATCACGTTCGCACGCGAGGCCGTGCGCGGCGAGCAGAAGGCCTCGTTCTACCAGGCGCAGGCGCGGGACGAGCCGGACGAGCCGGCCGCAGACGCTCCGGTCGTGTTCAGCGAAGCGGCCACGTCGCAGTCATGACGCTGGCTGTCGTTCGTCTCCGCTTCGCGGCCGCCTTCCTCGATCTCGGCCGGCAGATGCGGCTTTCGTACCTGCCGCCGCTGATGGTGTACCTGGCCGCCGGCATCTCCGGTCTGACCAGCATCGTCGGCGCCTTCTTCGTCAAGGAGTATCTCGATCTGACGGCCGAGTTCCTGGCCGGGCTCGCCTTCTGGGCGAACATGCCGTGGGCGATCAAGATGCCGCTCGGCCATGTGGTCGACCTGATCTGGCGCTACAAGGCGGGGCTCGTCTACCTCGGCGCCGGCCTGATCGCGGCCAGCCTCCTCATCATGCAAGGCCTGATCGGTCATCGCGCGGCGATGGAGGCGGTGATGCCGGTCGGCGCCTGGTACGTGCTGCAGGCGCTCCTGGCACCGATCGGCTACGTGCTGCAGGACGTCGTTGCCGACGCGATGACGGTGGAAGCGGTGCCGCGGGTCGATGATGCGGGCCGGCCGATCGATCAGGCCGAGCGCAAATCGATGAACACGACGATGCAGACGCTGGGCCGCGTCGCCATCGTCGGCGGCACCATCATCGTCGCGCTGATCAACCTCTACCTGTTCCGCGACGTGCAGGGCCTGTCGGCCGAGGGCAAGGCCGCCGTCTACCAGGATGTCTACCAGGTCTCGCTGGTCATCCCGCTGATATCGGTCCTGGGCGTGTTGCTCGCCGGCCTGATGCGAAGGCGGGCCGTGCGGCGGCTGCGGGCGGCGGGACTCGCCGAGGCCGCGATCGAGCGGGCCTTGCGCGGCAGTGTCGAGCGGCCGCGCGCGAACCTGTGGATTCTCGGCGGGAGCCTCGTGTTCGTCGCCTTCTCGCTCGCGGTCGGCCTGACGGAGTTGCGCTTCGGCCAGGAGATCATCTTCGCCGGCTCGATGGCGATCGTCGCCTTCCTCATGCAGCGGCTGATGCGGGAGATGGAGCCGGCGGCGCGGCAGATCCTGCTCGGCACCGCGATCGTCATCTTCGCGTTTCGCGCCGTGCCGACGCCGGGGCCGGGGGTGACCTGGTGGATGATCGACGTGCTCGGCTTCGATCAGCAGTTCCTGTCGGTGCTGGCGTTGATCGGCGGCGGGCTGGCGCTGATCGGGATGCTCTTGTTCCGCCGGCTGATGGCGGAGCGCTCGATCACCTTCGTCATCACGCTGCTGACCATCGCCGGCACACTCCTGGCGCTGCCGATCATCGGCATGTACTTCGGCCTGCATCACTGGACCGCGGCGGTGACCGGCGGCATTGTCGATGCCCGTTTCATCGCGCTTGTCGATACCGCGCTCGAGTCGCCCCTGGGCCAGGTGGCGATGATCCCGATGCTGGCCTGGATCGCCAACTCGGCGCCGGTGACGCTGAAAGCGACGTTCTTCGCCGTCATGGCGTCGTTCACCAACCTCGCCCTCGGCCTGGCGCAACTTGGCACCAAGTACCTGAACCGGATCTTCGTCGTCAGCCGTGAGGTCACGGATCCGGTGAGCGGGACGGTGAGCGTACCCGCCGATTACAGTGAGCTCGGGCTCTTGCTGGTGACGGCGGCGGCGATCGGTTTCCTCTTGCCGATGGCCTCGATCATGCTCATCCAAGCCCTGCGCCTGCGCAGCGCTTGAACAGGCGAAAGGCAGCCGCTCGCGTCAGGTGAGACCCTCATGACCGATTCTCCCGTCACCCAGCCGAGCATGACCACCGAGCGCCGTTTCCTGCTGTGGCTCGCGATTCTCGCCGTTCTCGGCTTTCTCTGCTACCTCCTGCGTGGCGCGCTGACGCCCTTCCTGGTTGGCATGGCGGTCGCGTACATGCTCGACCCGCTGGCCGATCGGCTTGAGCGCGCCGGTCTGCCGCGCGGTCTGGCGGCGATTGTGATCGTCGCCGGCTTCCTCATCGCCTTCGTGACCGCGCTCATCATCCTCGTGCCGATCCTGAGCGCGCAGGTCACCGATCTCGTCGGCCGTCTGCCCGAGTATGCCGTCCTCGCCGCCGACGCGATCCGGCCCTATGTCGAGCAGCTTAAGGCGAAGCTCGCCCGCACCCAGGTGCAGGGGCTTGAGACCATCGTGCAGCAGCAAGGCAGCGAACTGATGGGCTGGTCGGGTCAGGTGTTCTCGCACGTCATCAGCGGCGGCGCGGTGATCTTGAGCGTGCTTGGCGTTATTCTGATCAGCCCGGTCGTCGCCTTCTACCTGCTGCGCGACTGGGACCGGCTGGTCGCCCGCATCAACGACCTGCTGCCGCGGCGGGGCGGGGAGCGCATCCGCACGATCGTCCGTGAGATCGACCAGCGCCTCTCAGCCTTCGTCCGCGGCCAGGTCCTGGTCATGCTCATCCTCGGCGTCTGGTACGCGACCGGCCTGGTGCTGATCGGGCTCGATTTCGGCCTCCTGCTGGGCGTCATCGCCGGGCTGATCTCGATCATTCCGTACGTTGGCAACATCATCGGGCTTGGCATCGGCATCGCGCTGGCCGCCGTCCAGTTCGGCAACTGGCAGGGCCCGGGACTGGTGGCTGCGGTGTTCGCGAGCGGCCAGATCCTTGAGGGCTACGTCATCCAGCCGAAGATCATCGGCGACCGCGTCGGCCTGCATCCGGTGTGGCTGATGTTCGCGGTCATCGCCGGCAGTGCGCTCCTGGGCTTCACCGGGGCGCTGCTCGCCGTGCCGGTGGCGGCCGTGATTGGTGTCCTGGTGCGCTCGGCCATCGCCCAGTACTTGAAGAGCCCGCTCTACCTCGACACCGGGCCGAGTGAAATGGCGGCGGAGGACGAGGCGCCGCCGCGCTAGCCCTTAGACCGTCAGGATGATCTTGCCAATGTGACGGTTGCTTTCCATCAGCCGGTGCGCTTCCGCCGCCTGCGCCAGCGGCAGGGTGGTGTGGATCACCGGCTTCAGTTTCCCCGCCTCCAGGAGCGGCCACACCCTGGCCTTGAGTGCCGCCGCGATCGCCGCCTTCTCGGCGACGGGGCGCGCGCGCAGCGTGGAGCCGGTCAAAGTCAGGCGCTTGAGCATGACCGGCATCAGATCGAGCTCAGCTTTGCTGCCCTGCAAGAAGGCGATCTGCACCAGCCGGCCGTCCTGGGCGAGCGCACTGATGTTGCGCTGGATGTAGTCGCCGCCAACCATGTCGAGGATGACGTCGACGCCGCGGCGCCCGGTCGCCTCCTTCACCGCGGCGACGAAATCCTCCGTCCGATGGTTGATCGCGATCTCGGCGCCCAAGTCCCGGCAGACGTCGCATTTCTCGGCACTGCCGGCGGTGGCGAAGACGCGCGCACCGAAGGCCTTGGCAAGCTGGATGGCGGTGGTGCCGATGCCGCTGGTGCCGCCGTGCATGAGGAAACTCTCGCCCGCCTGCAGCCGGCCGCGCTCGAAGACGTTGGTCCAGACCGTGAAAGTCGTCTCCGGCAGGCCCGCCGCCTCGATCAGTGACAAGGGCGCGGGCACCGGCAGACACAACGGCGCCGACGCCACGCAGTATTCGGCATAGCCGCCGCTCGTGACGAGCGCGCACACCCGCTCCCCGATCGCAGGCTCAGCGACCCCCTCGCTGGCGGCGACGATGACGCCCGCAACCTCGAGGCCGAGCACGTCGGAGGCACCCGGCGGCGGCGGGTAGCGACCGGTGCGCTGGATCACGTCCGGTCGGTTGATACCGGCGGCGGCCACCTTGATCAACACCTCCCCCTTGCCCGGCGCCGGGACCTCCATCTCCGCCGGCAGCAAAACCTCCGCCGGGCCGAAGCGCTCGGTGCGGATGAAGGTCATCGTCTTTGGCAGCATTTTGCCTCCTGATGTCGTCCGATTGCGGGGGAATTTGACGACAGATCGCGCAAGCCTAAACGGCGCTTAGGCCGACCGCAAGGCGATCGCCCGCCCTCACCGCTGCCTCGATGAGATCCGTGAGCCGGTCGCGCGCGGCCAGCCGCCGGGGGTCGGACTCCAGGTCGAGCGCGCTGGTGCCGCCCAGGCGCGACCAGTCGGGATGCACGCGGCATTCCTCAAATACAACCGGTAGTGGTTGCGCCACCCACGCCTTGCGCTGTTCGCCGGCGGCCGCGGCGAGGCGGATCCTCTCCTGGCTGGCATGGCCGCGGCGCAACAGCGCCGCCAGAAGCTCGATCTGGCGCACGGCCAGGAGCCGCAGTGTCGCCTCCTCCACGCGCAGCTCGTTGATGCCGAGCAGGCGGTCGGCGATGCGCTTGCCGTGCGTGCCGAAGCTGCTCCACACGGCGCCAATCGTCGCCCCCAGCATGGCGGCAGCGCCGAGCGAGAGGCCGCCGGTCATCATGTCGATGGCAAGGCCGGCCGCACCGCCCGCCGCCGCACCGCCGCCGGCACGGACGCCGAATTGCTTGAGCGAGGCGGGGTTGAACAGATCGAGCCCCCAGCGGCCGCCGATGAGCGGCAGGCTGTCGGCCTCGAAATCGTCGCCGCGGAAGCGGAACAGGGCGAGCAGGCCCGCCACGCAGGCCTGTTCGCGCCCGCGCACGCTGTCCTGCAGCTTGGCTGCTGCCCGCCTCGGATCGTCCCCTTCCGCCACCGTCAGCCGATAGGCGGCGACATCAATCAGGAGGTCCGCCAACAGTTCGGCGGCGGCGCGGATCAGCTGCGCGCGCTCCTGCCTGCGCTCCTCGATCAGCGCGTCGAGCGTCGGGCGGAAGGGATCCAACAGCGTCAGCATCTTCTCGAACAGCCGCTGCTCGGCGAATTCGTTGAGAACGACGGTGTCGAACTCGGCGATCGCGTGCATGTTGACCTCCGTCAGCTGCCGCCGCCACGCATCGGTTCGCGCATCCGCGCTCGCGACAAAGTTCAACACCGGCACCACCGGCCGCGCACAGCGGCTCAAGATTTCGAGCTCATCACGGTGCTTGCCAAGCACGCGATCGCGCGCATCGATAACGTAGAGGGCGACGTCGCTCAGAAGCACTTGGCGCAGCGCTTTCGCCTCTTGCGCGAACACCGCACTCGCCTCGTCGCCTTCCAGGAAAGCGCGGATGACGTCGACCCACGGTGTCCGCCGGTCGCGCCGCAGCCGATCGAGGCTTTCGAGCAGGCGCGGTGAGTCCTCCAGACCGGGCGTGTCGTAGAGCTCGACCGGCGCCAAGTCGCGCCCGTCGGGGTCGCGCACGGACAAGACGGCGCCCTCGACGTGGCGCGTCGTCCCCGGCCGGTCGGAGATCGCGCCGAAGTTGACGTCGCGGGTCAGCGTGCGCAGGAGTGAGGTCTTGCCGGTGTTGGTGTGGCCGACCACGGCAACGCGCAACGGGCGGACATCACGCGCGATCACGGCATCGCCTCCGCACTGCCGCCGAGCCAGGCGTAAAGGTGTTTGCGCGTCACTGCCGCCGGCTGGACCAGGTCGATGGCGGCGATGTTGGCGGCAGGGATGCCGGCGGCAAGGCCGATCCGGTGCCAGTCGGCAATGCGCTGGTGGACAGCCGCGGCCTTTATCGCCTCGTCGCCCGGTATGCGCTCTCGGTACCGGGTTGCCTGGCTCAACAGCAACGCCAGCGGCACGCCGGCCGTGCCCACGAGTTCGGCCAGGAAGGCGCCGACCCCGCGATCGGGCGCGGTGAGCAGCGAGCACGCCAGCACGAGGAGCCGCGGCGGGCGGACGGCAGCGTCCAGGCGGGCGGACAGGCGGGCGCGGTCGGCGCGGTCCTCGATGCGGCCGCAATCGAGCCATGCCAGGCCCGAAGGCGGGTTGGGCCAGCCGCGCGCCGGCCGCTCGGTCTCGAAGGCGACGATGGCAAC
>JBATPX010000230.1:0-1761 GCA_049291695.1 Defluviicoccus sp. | reverse complement strand
CGCATTCGCGGCGCGGCGCTCCGCCTCGCGAAAGGTCGGGGCGTCCTTGTAGCCCGGCATGCCGTCTCGCAAGTTGGCCTCGAACAATCCCTTCAAAGTGTCCCGCCAGGCGCCGACCGAGCTGCCGCCGCCGGCGCGCGCCTCAACCTCCTCCACAAGGAACGTCCGAAGATCGAGATCGATCGGTACGGAGGACGTGAGCGCGTACCAGTCACTGAGCGCCTGCTCCGGGGGATAGCGCTTGGCATTTCGCCGTTGATCATCGATTTCCTCAACCTCGCGGACGATGCGCGCGGCGGTGAGGTATTCGCGGAAGCTCTTGTGGGTAAACGTGTAGTGGCCGAAGGTGCCGGCTTCCGGCGCGACGAAGAAGGTGCTGAGGACTGCGAAGAGGCCGTGTTCCAGGGACTCGTAATCGTGTCTGAGCTGGTTCTGCAAACGCTGATCGCAAGTGGCAATCCTGTGTTGAATCGCATCGCTCCTGACGGCGCGATCGCCGCCGGAATGCCAGGCGGCGATCGCCACCTCCTCCAGAAAGCGCTTGTAGTCGCTGAGCTCGAACCGATCCTCGACGGCGCCACGATGGGCGAGCTGCCCTTTCTTGCGCTGGTAGAGAAGCTCGAACACCTCGCCGTAGAGGGTGTGCACGCAGTCGATTGCGGTTGGCTGGCCCTTCTTGGTCCGCTCGTCGCGCACCAGCGCCAGAAGGTAATTGAGAAGCGGCTGGGCGGTGATCTCGTCCATGCGCGTGCCGCCCGCTTGGTATTCCCCCGGCATGCCGGTGTCCGGCTGACCGGTTGCGCGGAAGTAGTTCCGCCACCACTGATCGCGCCGGTCCTCAGGCAGATCCTCCTTCTTGGTGTTTGGGAACTCGGCTGCCTGGACGCGAAGGCGCAGGATCTCCACCCGCTGGCCAAGCTTCTTCAGGGCCGCCGCGCCTTCGTGGATTGCCAGCGGCCGGCCCACCAGCAGCGCCAGTACGCGCGCGTTATCCTTGCCGTAGTTCTTTTGATAGAGGTTCTGGCTCAGGCTGGTAACGAACGTCCGCGCTACCTCACCGCCGGTCTCGCTGACGCGCGAGAGCTCATCGAGGCCATCGAGAATGAGGATGACGGGAGCTCCGTCCGCAAGCCCGCCAAACGGATCGCAACCAAGCTGCGTGTCGTCTGCCGCGAACGCTTGCACCGCCTCGAACGCGTCACGATTGAAGCTCAGCATGTGCAGCGGCACGTAAAGGACGCGGCGACCGGCCCGCGCCTGCGCCGCCGCCCACATCAGTGCGAAGGAGGATTTGCCACAGCCCGGCTCCCCGCTGATCACGCGGATCGCATCTGTCGCGTCGGCTTTCGTCAGCCATTCATCGATGTGCTTGCGCAGATCGACGAAGACCGGCCGCTCCCGGTCCGATGCGCGCTCCCACACCTCGGCCTTGGCCGTTGCACCCTCCTGCCCGCTCTTCTCTTGAGGAGGCGCCGGATGCCATGCCCTTAAGGGGACAAAGACATCCTCAAGGCAGACCGCCCTCGGATCGTCACTCGATAGTTTCAGTAGCGGCTCGCGAACCGCTTCCTGCCGGCGGGTGGCATAGCGCCGCCACTGGCGCGCCCGCTCCGCCGCGGTATCGGCCAGCGTCGGCTGGAAGTAGGCTTCAAGCCCCTTGTACGCCTCCCGCCGTTTGCGCATCTCCAGATCGAGCTGGATCGCGAACTCTTAGGCGAGGCGCCGGCCCACAGATTTCCGGTCCTCATCGCTGGCGCCGAT
>JBATPX010000229.1:0-3124 GCA_049291695.1 Defluviicoccus sp. | reverse complement strand
GCGCCGGACGGCCGAAAAAGCTCGCCCTCACCGCCTGCATGCGCAAGCTCATCACCGTCCTCAACGCCATCATCCGGGACCGCACCGCATGGAAAACCGCTTGACCCGAAAGACAGTCGCTCACCCCCTGCCATCTCATCCACCGGGCGGCCGCCGCCCACAAGAAGGAGACTGAAGCCATGAATCAAGTGACCCCGGCGGCCGACAGCCTTGCGGCGCGTTCGATACGATGCGCGCGCAGGGAAGGTCTCAGCAACATGAATGCCGGTGCAGGTGATGAATGGCGTTCTTTGGGCCGCGTAGCAGCGCTCCTCGCCATTCGTGTCGCTTTAACGGGGGACAACGCGGACATTCGGAGCGGCGGTGTTCGATGCGGAGCGGACCTTGAACGGTTGACGTAACCTTCCGTCGGGCGGATCGCGATCCAACTGCGTGTGCTCCGTGGCGTCGATTGCCTTCCCCGCTTCAGCGACGATGCGTCCCTGCGCCATCAGCACCTCCGCCTCGTGGAGCTTGCCGATGGGTCCAAGCGAAAACAGTCCCGGTACCGATTCACCCGGGAAACGTCATTGAATCACGACAGGAAATTGGGTACCCTTAGAGGGTAATGTTTTTTGTCAAAGAAGCGGTCGCGAGACAATAGCAAGACTAAACTAGGGAGGCAAATGCGGTGATCAAATATAACGTATTAGTTTCTTGCGTCTTGGCGTTTGTCTGTGGACCTGTTGCTGCCGCGGAAGTTGGCGCCAACGCGGCGACGGATCCAGCTCCGTCCTCGGCCCCCGTATTTAACCCACCATGTGACGGCTCGATTCAGGGCTCTTCACCGGCCAGGGTGTTGGCCGAGGCCATGGTCGCAGGCAATCAGGGCGATTATGTCGGAGCGGTAGAGAACATATTGAAGATCCCTGCTGTGAGAGACAAACTACCGTCAGGCGCGCTAGACTTGTTTAATGCCAGGAGACTTGATGTCGGCCAGTGTATCCGAATTTGCGTGGCAATACCACGTGGTAGCCAAATTATTGCTTACCGCAATGCCACCCGCAATAATGGGAGCGGTGGTGACTGGATATCATGTAGCGGTACAGAGAGCGCCCGATTCGATGGCGATTGTTCTCAGGGAGCCGCGCTGTTCACAACCCCGGATGTCTTCGATCATTCCGGAGGACCTAAAGTGGTCTGCTCCGTTTTCAAGAATTGGAGCCACACTTTCGGGCGGGAAGCATACTTCAATGTAATATACAATTAACCCGCGTAGCCCAGGTAATTTTGTAGGGCGGGTTCGAAGCGAAGCGCAACCCGCCGGATGCAGTTGGTCGCACCGGCGCATCTGGCAGGTCACGCTACGCTTTAGACCTGCCCTACAATCGTCAATGACCGATGATCCGGGCCGCTCACTGTCGCCATGCGCACCATAGCGGATGCCGACGAGACCCACATCCGAAGGGTCACTCCTGGGATAGAGCCACCGATATCTCCCTCATGAGAGATAATCCTGATCATCCCGACCACTCTCGGCCTAGGTTTAAGAACCTAATCAACATACAATACAGGCATGCAAACACACTTCGGAGAACACGCATGCCTATGCTCGATAAGCTGAAGCTCACTGAGAAGACGCCTTTCGCCGCCTTCTCCACCCCGGAAGCGCACCTTCGGCGCAAGTTCCTGTCCGCCATCGACATGCAGATTGCCGCCGCAGAGGCGCGGTTGCAAGGTCAGCCGTTCATTCGGCGCGGCAAGCGTTGGCTGCCCGATGCCGAAAAGGGTGAGCGGTTGCTGAAAGAGGTCCCCGTCCGCTTCTTGCCCTGGTGGTGGCAGGACGAAGCCGGAAAGCTGATGCTGACGCTGCGCTACGGCAGCAAGCGGATCGAACTCAAGCCAGGCAAGCCGGCGATCGAGGTCGGCGACCGGCTGTTCTGGAACGCGACTAACAAGGTCGTCAACAAGACCGCCACCGCTTGAGGTGTCAAGTCGGCGTCGCCGTCTCCGCCGCCGCCAACCCGAGTGCCACGGTGAAGATGAAGCTGGGCGCGCGCACACCGGCGGGGACTTAAAGCGCCGATGGCAAACGCCTTCACGGCAGCGATCGACACGTTGTTTAACGACCAGCACCTCGGCTGGGACGCCGTCTATACACCGGCCAACGGCGCGCCGCGACCGGTGCGGGTGTTCTGGCATCGACCGGACGACGTGATCGCCTTTTCCGACACCCGCCTGCACACGACCACCGCCATCTTTGATGTCCGCATCAACCAAGTGGCGACACCGCAAGCCGGCGACACCCTCGTCGTTCAGGGCGAGACTTATCTCATCCAGGGCACGCCGCGCCGCGATGACGGCCGGCTGATCTGGACCTGCCAAGCGCGCTGAACATGAGGCTTCAAGCCGCCATCCAGGGCAATTTGAACGCGCTTCTTAATGCCGAAGTGCGCGCGGCCGAGAAGGCGGTCACCACCGGCGTGCGGATCGCGAGCGACGGCCTCAAGACAGAGTTGAGGGCGCAGATCACCGGCGCCGGGCTCGGCACCCGGCTGGCGAACACCTGGCGCGGCGAAGTCTATCCCAAAGGCCGGCCCAGCATCGGAGCGGCGGGGTTCGTCTTCTCGAAGGCGCCCGGCATCGTCCGGCTCTATGCCGAAGGCGGCCTCATCCGTCCTCGTCAAAGCGTGTTTCTCGCCATCCCGACGCCGGCCGCGGGCAGGTTTGCTGGCCCACGGCAGAAGATCACGCCCGCCGCGTGGGAGCGCATGCACGGCCAGCGATTGCGGCTGGTCGCGCGCCGGGGCCGGCCAAGCCTGCTGGTGGCAGATGGCATGCGGCTCACCAAGCGCGGCCGGGCGGCGGCGAACATCGGGCGCAGCAAGGGCGCATCGTTCTCCCGCCTCACCGGCCGGACCACCGTGCCGATCTTCGTCCTGGTTCGGCAAGTCACCGTTCGCAAGCGCCTCGATGTCGACGGCGCCGCGCGGAAATGGATCACCGCCTTGCCGCAGATGGTGCTGCGGAACTGGGCAGAAGAGGAGCCCCGACATGCTCGTTAGTGACATCCCCGACACCGGCCACGGCCGGTTGCGCCTGGTCGAGGCGACAGCATGGCTTGCCGCTGTCGAGTTGCGACAGC
>JBATPX010000228.1:0-8079 GCA_049291695.1 Defluviicoccus sp. | reverse complement strand
ATCGCGTCTTAGGCGTTCCTTCGAAAGGTCAACTCCCGGGTGTCAGACGGCAGGATGGTCCTTAAGAAGAACTTCCGAGAGTATACGACTGCATCGCCGAAGTTGCCCTCGGGACCATATCGCCCATCCGAGCGAACTTCCAAAAGTACGGGTTTCTCACGCCGAATAAGCGCTCCAAATCAACGCCTTAAAAATCCGTACTGTTTGGGCGAAGTCAGGAGCTTTGGAGAGAAGGGCCGCAGAGAGAGCGATTTTGGCCCTTCCGGGCGCCTGCGAGGTCAACAGCTTTTCGCCCAAAAGCGCGCGTTTCCTGGCGTTTTTCGTCGTCGCGGGCGGCGGCGGAGACCTTATCGCGCAAGCGCCTTGGCGGAGGGAAAGCACCCCAGCTCTAACCCGCTGTTTTTCGCGAGCATTATCAATGACGTGGAACAGGCACCTCTGACAATCCGCGCTGCCGTTTCATGCGCACCAATATCGAGATTGACGACGAGCTGATCCACGAAGCCATCCAGGTCAGCGGCTTGAAGACGAAGCGGGCTGCCGTCGAAGAAGGATTGCGGTTGTTGATCCGGCTCAAGCGCCAGGCCGACGTGCGAGCGCTGTTCGGACAGGTGCGCTGGGAAGGTGATCTCGACGAGAGCCGCGCCGGCCGCGCACTGCCAGAATGATCGTCGTCGACAGTTCGGCCTGGATCGATTTCCTGCATGGGCATCGGACGGCGGAGGTTGAGCGCCTGTCGGCCCTGCTCGGAACCGAGCCGCTCCTGGTCGGTGACGTCATCCTGCTTGAGGTGCTGCAAGGGGTGCGATCGGAAACCGATGCCAAGCGCGTCGAGGCGGCGCTCCGTCGCTTCGACGTGGTGCCGATGCTCGACCCCGGTCTCGCCGTACTCGCGGCAGCGGACGGGCGGCGTCTGCGCGCATTGGGAATCACCGTGCGCAAGACCATCGAGCTGATCATCGGTACTTTTTGCATCGCCGAGGGCCACCGGCTGCTGACGGCAGATCGCGACTTCGCGCCAATGGCCGAGCACCTCGGCCTCACGCTCGTCTGATCGGGGACCGATACAGCGGTGACAAACGATGATGAACGGCTTCCTCCAGGGTGTCAGCAGAAGGGCGCCAAATTCTGCGCAACGCTGGACCGGAGCGCTCAGGACGCGGTCGTTGGGCGACAAACCTCTTGGCAAGCCTCGCGATGCGTTATATAGCGCGATATACAGCTTGTTGCTGGTGGAGGTGGTGATGCGGAGAATTGCCCGCGGTCTGACGGCCCTTCTTCTGATTGCACTGGCATGCGGCCTGGGCCGAGAGGCGGGCGCACAGACGGCGCCGCCCCTGTTCATGGCGGCCGCAAGCCTGAAGAATGCCTTCGGCCAGATCGCTCATGATTGGAAGACCGAAACGGGCAAGACGGTCACGTTTTCCTTTGCCAATGCCGCCACGCTCGCCAAGCAGATCGAGCAAGGTGCTCCCGCGGACCTGTTTGCCTCCGCCGATCTGGATTGGATGGATTACCTCGATCAGCGCGGCCTGATACGACCGGGGACGCGCTCGAACCTGCTTTCCAACTCCCTGGTACTGATCGCGCCCGCCGACACGCCGCGGTCATTTACCCTGGCCAAGGGCGCGGATCTGGGGGCCTTCGTGGGGGATGGACGCATCGCGGTTGCCGACGTCAAGTCGGTCCCGGCCGGCAAGTACGCCAAACAGGCGTTGCAGGCGCTGGACCTGTGGACCGGCGCCGAGAACAAGCTGGCGCAGAGCGACAATGTCTGGGCAACCTTGGCGCTGGTCACGCGCGGCGAAGCCGTCGCCGGTATCGTTTATGCCACGGACGCCAACAGCGAGAAGCGGGTCAAGCTGTTGGGGACGTTCCCCGCGGACAGCCATGCGCCGATCGTCTATCCCGTGGCAATCGTGGCGACATCGGCCAATCCGGATGCACAGGCATTCCTGACCTACCTGCGCTCGCCGGCGGCTAAGCGGGCGTACGCGGCCCAGGGCTTCACCTTTCTTGAGTAAACGGGCTGATGGCCGATGAGCGGTCTTATCCGTGTGGTGCACTTCTGGCCTCTGAGGCGGCTTCCCGCGCCATGGACTTACCAGCCACGCTGACTGGACGGTGGTCCTGTGTTCGCGCTCTCGCCTGAAGAGTGGACGGCGATCCGCTTGTCGTTAAGGATTGCGGCAACGGCAACCCTTGTCAGTCTCCCGCTCGGCATCGCCGTCGCCTACGCTCTGGCGCGCTGGCGATTTCCGGGCCGGGGACTGATTGATGGCCTGATCCACCTGCCGCTTGTGCTGCCGCCTGTCGTCACCGGCTTTCTCTTGCTTCTCCTGCTCGGCCGCAAAGGGGTTTTGGGGGCATTTCTCGCCGACAACCTGGGTATTGTCCTCTCCTTCCGTTGGACCGGCGCGGCGGTGGCGGCGGCGGTGATGGGGTTTCCGTTGATGGTGCGGGCAATCCGCTTGTCCATCGAAAGCATCGACCGCCGGCTGGAAGCAGCATCCGGCACGCTCGGCGCGCCACCTCTTGCGACGTTCTTCGTCATCACCGTGCCGCTGGCGTTCCCTGGCATCGTCGTCGGATCGATTTTGTGCTTCGCGAAGGCGCTGGGGGAGTTCGGCGCAACCATTACCTTCGTCTCCAACATCCCCGGCGAGACGCAGACCATCTCAGCGCTGATCTACACCTACACCCAGGTCCCCGGCGGCGATGCCGGTGCGATACGCTTGATGCTGGTCTCCATCGTCATCGCGTTTGCCGCGCTTTTCGTCTCCGAACTCATGCAGCGCCGCGCCCAGCGCCGGCTTGAGGCGCTCGCATGATCGAGGTCGAGGCACGGCTGCGGCAGGGGCATTTCTCGCTCGACGCTGCCTTTTCTTGTGATCAGGGCATCACCGCTTTGTTCGGTCGGTCCGGATCCGGAAAGTCCACCGTCATCGGCATCATTGCCGGAATCCGCCGCCCCGACCAAGGGCGGGTTGCCCTCAACGGCCGGACGCTGGTTGATACGGACGCCAACGTATGGCTGCCGCCGCACCGCCGCCGGGTCGGTCTCGTCTTTCAGGACAGCCAGCTGTTTCCCCACCTCACGGTTCGCCAGAACCTGCTCTATGGCCGCTGGTTCTCGCGTCATGGTGCAGCGGAAATCCCGTTTGATTCGGTCGTTGCCACGCTCGGCATCGAGACATTGCTGCCGCGCCGGCCGCCGCGCCTGTCCGGCGGCGAGAAGCAGCGGGTGGCGCTGGGGCGCGCCCTGCTCGCCAACCCGGCGCTGCTGCTGATGGATGAGCCGCTCACTTCCCTCGACATGGCGAGAAAAATCGAGATCCTGCCGCTGATCGAGAGCATTCGCGACGATTTCCGCATTCCGGTCCTCTACGTCTCCCATGCGGTGGAAGAGGTGGCGCGGCTCGCAGACACGGTCGTCGCCCTCGATGCCGGCCGGGTCGTCGCCTGCGGACCGCCGGCGACGGTGCTGGGCACGCCGACGCAGCCGCCCGAGGGTGATCGCTTTGCTGTCGCGTCGGTTCTCGATGTCAGCGTCGGTCCGTTCGATGAACGGTATGGGCTCACCATGCTGCGTCATCCGGCGGGAGAGATCTTTCTGACCGGCCGGATCGGCGCGGTTCGGCATCAGGTTCGCATCGTCATCAAAGCCATCGACGTCGCCTTGGCAACCGAACCGCCCGCGCATTTGAGCATTCGCACCGTGCTTCGTGCCCGCGTCGCCGCCATTGCGGCAGACGGTAGCGCGGTTGCCGCCGTTCATCTTAGTCTGACCGATGGCGGCCGACTGGTGGCCCTGGCGACGCGCAAGGCAATTGATGAGCTCGACCTCGCGCCGGGCAAGCCGGTGTTCGCCTTGATCAAAACGGTTGCCGTTGACGAACGGCCGATGGGCGCGATCGACGCCGCATCGGGCGTCGCGGGAGGACTAAGATGAGCATCCGGGAGATGGAACCCGTGGTTGCGCTGCGGTCCAGAACCGGCAAGCGTATCGGCGACGATCGGATCCGCTTGCTTGAAGCCGTCGATACGCTCGGGTCCATTTCTGCCGCGGCGCGCGCCGTCGGCCTGACCTACAAGGCCGCCTGGGACGCCATCGCCGCGCTCAACAACCTCGCCGAGCACCCCTTGGTGGTGGCCCGCACCGGCGGGCGCGTCGGCGGCGGCGCCGTCTTGACAGACGAAGGCCACCGCCTGCTCACTGCGATGCGATGGCTTCAGTCGGAGCTGGAACGGATCTCGCGGGCCGCGGCCGCAACAGCGAAACATGAGGACTTGGCCCCTGTCTTCTCGTGGAGGTTTGTTATGAAAACGAGCGCTCGCAACATGCTTCGCTGCACCGTTCTTGAGGTCAAACCGGGAGCGGTCAACGCCGAAGTGATTCTGAGCATTGGTGACGGGGTCCGACTTGTCGCGATCATCACCAGTGAGAGCGTCGCCAACCTTGCGCTCGCGCCCGGCCGGCAAGTATTCGCGCTCATCAAGTCGACGTTCGTTTTGCTGGCGCCGGAGGGGGAAACGGGGCGGACGTCCGCCCGCAACGTCATTGCCGGCACGGTCATCCGCCACGAGGACGGCGCGGTCAACAGCGAGATCGTCCTCGATATCGGTGGCGGCAAGACGATCGCCGCGATCATCACCAAGGAGAGCGCCAGCACACTCGGCTTCAAGGTCGGCGATCGGGCGTGCGCGCTGATCAAGGCTTCGCACATCATTCTCGCCGTCGAGTAGCGCGCGACGGTCCTTCACGGCTCGCTGCTGTCGTCATCGCTCGCCTCGATCCGGACAGCGACATCGACCGGTTTGGCGGCGAACGGCGCCGAGGTGACGATGACCCGCGCGCCGGCGGCGACGTAGGCGGCGACGTTCTCGACATCGATCCCGCCGGCGGCGGCGACGATCGCATGGGGCGCCGCCGTGCGCAGCTTCGCCACGAGATCGGCAACCCTCTCCGGCGTGAGCTTCTCGGTCTGGATCACGTCGGCGCCCGCTGCGGCCCACGACACCCCCTCATCCACCGAACCCACTTCGACGACGATCTTTTTCTCCGGTGCGCCGTGGCGGGCTGTGGACACAACAGCGTCTGGGGACAACGGACCGAGGAAAATCCGGTGTTCGGCGAAGATCAGGATCGTCTCGGAGAGCCCGAGACGATGGGGGATCGCGCCGCCGGCGATGAGGGCGCCGATCGAGAGCGCCTTTGCGCCGGGAACGGTCTTGCGCGTACCGGCAATCCTCACCTCGGGGTTCACGGCCGTTGCCGCGGCAACGATGGCACGGGTTGCCGTCGCGATTCCCGAGGCGGTCTCGACCAGAACCTGCGCCACCTTCCAGCCACGGTGGAGGGCCGCCGCCGGCCCGCGGGCGTTGAGGATCGACGCCCCGCTGCCAAGCGGCTGGCCCGAGGCTGCTAACGGCTCGACCGAGCAACCGGCGCGCGTCAGCAGCCGTGCCGCATCCTCGACCGCGGCGACCACCATCGGCCGACGGGCCGCAAAGGTCATTCGTCCGCGAAGATCGCCGATGCCGAGAACATGGGTGGTCAGATCGCCGAAGGGGACGTCCTCGGCGAGCAGCAGATCGAGCTGGCCATCGGAGAGCGTGGGCAGGTGCAGGGGATGAAACGGCACGGCTCGGAACCTCCCCGCCTCAGTCGGCGACGTTTCGGAGTTGCGCCAAAGCATCGACGGCCTCCCCGGTTTCGCCGCCGAAACAGGAATGGAAATCAGAGCAGACGGTTTGCAAATGCTTCAGTGACATGGCCGTCGATCATCCGTGAAGGCGTGGAATTCCTCCGAACGAAGTGAAGGCGATACGAACATCCGGCTTCCGTCCTGGAAGGCGGCATTTGTTGGCGCTCTTTTGCGCTGCGCGGCACAAGTTCTGCATGTCGTCCTCCAGCCGGGCCTCGATGTTCGGTCTCAGCCAGGCGACACCCGGGACAGCCCAGAGGGCGCAGCCGACGGGAGAGCGTTATGGTTCAGGTCATCTTCTATGTGAAGCCGGGGTGCAAGGGGAATGCCCGGCAGTTGCGCGTGCTGCAGGCGTCCGGCCACGACGTGGTCGTCCGCGACCTGCTGTCCGAGCCTTGGACGGCGGAGAGCCTGCGGAGTTTCTTCGGTGAACGAGATGTCGCCGATTGGTTCAATCGGTCGGCAGTGCGGGTCAAGAGCGGCGAGGTCGTGCCGGAAGCTTTGACCGCCGCGGAGGCGATGGCGCTGCTCCTTCGCGATCCGGCGTTGATCCGACGGCCTCTGATGGAGGCGGAAGGTGAGCGCCACGCCGGCTGGGAGCCGGAACACATCGCGCGGTGGATCGGGCTTGGCTCGAAAATGTCTCCGGGGAAGGAGGGGTGCGCCGGAGGCGCCGTGCGAATGTAATTGCTTGTATGGGGCCTTTTGCTGCTAAGCGCGTTTTCGGTATTTTGCGCTTGCGCGAGGATCGTGCCCAGGGGACCCCCGCAGTGAGATACATATCGTGTTCCGGGAACCCCCGCCCACACGGCGGGCGTTACCCTCGCCGCCCCTGACCATCCCCCCCTTGCCGGCGCTGGCGTGAGCGGTTAAGTCTGCGCTGATCCCCGCCGCAACCGGAGCCATCCCCACCCCATGCGATCGGAAATCGAAGTCCTGGCGAACGAGATCAGCGCGACGCTCACGCGCTTGAGGGGGCATCTTTGACTACGATGCTGCGAAGGAGCGCATCGCCGAGCTGACGAAAGCCGCGGAAGACCCCGACCTCTGGCAGGCGCCCGAGCGCGCTCAAGGGGTGATGCGCGAGAAGACCCGCCTCGAACAGAAGCTTGAGCGCTTCGACGCGCTGGTCCGCGACTTCGAGGAGCAGACCGGCCTGCTTGAGCTCGGCGAGGCCGAGGGCGATCAGGGGGTGATCGGCGAGGCGGAAGCGGCGATCACGGCGCTGCACGCGAGCCTCGGGCGGATCGAGCTGGAGACGCTTCTCTCCGGCGAGGCGGATGGCAACGACTGCTATCTGGAAGTGCACGCCGGCGCCGGTGGCACCGAGGCGCAGGACTGGGCGGAGATGCTGATGCGCATGTACGTGCGCTGGGCCGAGCGCCGCCGCTTCAAGGTCGAGTGGATCGAGGAAAGCCCGGGCGAGGAGGCAGGGATCAAGTCCGCCACCATCAAGGTGATGGGGCCGAACGCGTACGGCTGGCTCAAGACCGAGAGCGGCGTGCATCGCCTCGTGCGCATCTCGCCATTCGATTCCAACGCTAGGCGCCACACCAGCTTCGCCTCGGTCGGCGGCTATCCGGTGATCGACGACTCGATCGAGGTCGACATCCTGGAAAAGGACCTGCGCATCGATACCTACCGAGCCTCGGGCGCCGGCGGCCAGCACGTCAACCGGACCGACAGCGCGGTGCGCATCACGCATCTGCCGACCAACATCGTCGTCCAGTGCCAGACCGATCGCTCGCAGCACCGCAACCGGGCGATGGCGATGCAGATGCTTAAAGCCAGGCTCTACGAGCTGGAGCTGCGAAAACGCGAGGAGGCGACCCGCGCCCAGCACGAGGCGAAGTCGGACATTGGCTGGGGCCACCAGATCCGCTCCTACGTCCTGCACCCGTACCAGATGGTGAAGGACCTGCGCACCGGCGTCGAGACGTCGGGCACGCAAAACGTGCTGGATGGCGATCTCGATCAGTTCATGATGCCGGCGCTCGCCGCCGATGCCGGCGCCCGCCGCGGGGGTGGGGGCTAGTGCAGCGGCGCATTCAAAGAATGCACGGTCGCTGCACGCAACCTTATGTTTCTAGTGCACATCTAACCCATTCGAACGAATCATTCGAATGAGTCTGTGCCCTAGGGGAGCCGCCGCCGCTTGATGCGCTCGAGGTCCTGCTGCGCGTGCCGGTAGTCGGCGAGCGCGACACAGGGAGAGGTGGCGATCTCAGCCGCCTTTGCCGCAGCCAGGCGCTGGCGGCGCAGCTGTTCGCCCGGCACGCGGAGAGAGAGTTCATCCTCGATGGCATGGATGAAGGCGGTCGCCTCATCGAAGCGCTCCTGACGCATCCGCATGGTCGACGCCGTCACGACC
>JBATPX010000227.1:0-3781 GCA_049291695.1 Defluviicoccus sp. | reverse complement strand
GGAGAGACGATAGCGCTTCGTGCCGATCAGCGTCGCTGTCGTCCACTGGATGATCTCATCGCCCAGGAGAGCGCCGTTGGCGCCGTTCAGCACATCGGCCTCAGGCGCGCTCAACAACACCCCGTCGGTGAGCGCGACATCGACCGCGTTGCCGCGATCGAAGAACTCGGTTGGCCCGGCGAAAAGCGCCGTCTCAGCCGTGCCGGCCGCGGCCGAGAAGGGCAGCGTCAAGAGCGTGCCGTAATCGGTGCCGTTGGAAGAACGATAGAGCACGGCGCCATTCCATGCTCCCGTGGCCGGCCTGGTCACGGCGACATAGAAGCCAGCGTCGTTGTCGCGATCGGAGAGGATGGGCAAGTCGAGGAGGTGCAGCAGCGTCGGCCCGATCTCGGGCACGGTGTCGTCTGGCCGCGTGTCATCCCCAGGTGGTGCGCTCTGAGTATAGACGCTGGCATCGGTCGCGTAGCCCTCGCAGGCGAGCCGGCCATCATCATATCCGGTGCGATAGAGCCGGACGCGCCAGGTGATCTTGAGTGGCACCTCATCGTGACAATGAGGCAGAAAAGCCCTTTCGTTGCTGGCGGGTGCAGACTAACTATCGCAGCAATCAGATCAAGTGGGGAAAGTCGATTGCCGATAACATGGCTGCACGTTTCCGATTTCCACTTCCGGGGCGGCGACCCTTACGACCGGAACGTTGTCCTGAAGGCGCTGATCCGATCGGTGAAGCGTTTTCGGGAGCGAGAGGACCGCAAGCCAGACTTGATCTTCGCCACGGGTGATATTGCTCATGCCGGCAAGCCGGACGAATACGCCGCTGCCACGGCCTTCTTGGACAGCCTGCTCGGCGCCGCCGAACTGGAGAAGGGTCAGCTCTTCGTGGTGCCGGGCAATCACGACGTTGACAGGGAACTTGGCATCGGTCTCGCTCGCACTCTTGACTTCGGTCAGCAGGCTGATAACTATTTTAATCCCAACGTGCCGAAGCCGCACATCGAGCAGAAGCAACGTGCCTTCGTGGCTTGGTACGACAGTTACTTTGCTGGCATCCGATCCTTCCCGAAAGACACGACGTGCGGTCCGGTCGAACCGGTCAAGGTCGGCGGACACACTCTCGGCATCGTTCCCATCAACAGCGCGCTGTTCTGCCAAAGCGATGACGATCATGAAAAGTTGTGGATTGGCCGCCGTTGTCTCGATTTGGCTGCAAGTGAACTTCAGAAGCTTGACGCAAATCTGAGGCTCGCCCTCATTCACCATCCTTTGGATTGGCTGAGCGGCCACGAGCGGAGCAACATCAAGGCAAAGCTGCAGGACCATGTTGACGTCATCCTGCGCGGCCACTTGCATGAAACGGACATCGAGAGCGTCACCGGGATCACTGGGAACGTAGTCCATCTCGCCGCCGGCGCAGCCTATCAGACGCGCCAGTGGCCGAACCGGGCGCTTTACGTCACCTTCGACGGCAACGGCTTGACGGTCTTTCCGATCCGTTACGAAGATAAGCCGCAGGAGGTGTGGACCGTCGATACCAGTGTTTTCCCACTTGATCCGGATTTCCAACGGCAGTTTGCCATTCCGCGCCTGTGTTCCAACCTAGACTCGGCTCGTGCTGAACCTGCAAGGAGTCCGTCGCCGCCGGCCGCCTTACGCAGCAACATCCCCTCCCGCCGCAATCTGCCGTTCGTGGGGCGAGCGGAGGTGCTGGCAGAGATAGAAGGCTTGCTCGGTGATCCAAGCAGTCACAAGGTGCTGGTGCTGCGCGGCTGCCCAGGTACCGGCAAGAGCGAACTCGCTCGTGAGTACGCCCGCCTGCATCAGGCGCGATACCCCGGCGGCACGTTTGTTATCGACGCCAGCAGCGAGGTCCCCATCGACCTGGCGACGATCGGATCGACCATCCTCGCGCTTGATTTCCCGCCAGGGTTGTTGGTGAAGGATCAGTGTCTTCGCTCGCTCTATCAACTGGGCGATCGGCCGGCCCTGCTCATCTACGACAATGTTCGCTCTCCGGTGGCGATCGAGCCGTGGCTGCCCTCGTCAGGAATGCCCTATCACGTGCTCATCACCACGGTTCTGGATCGCTGGGACGCTACGTGGCGCACCCTGCTGGTCGGGCCTCTTGGCGAAGAAGCGTGCCACGAGCTGATTCTTAAGCTCGCTGGCGCCGAGGTGACTGAGAAATATGGCACGCGACTGGCAGCGCTTGCCGGCGGTCTCCCGGTCCAGATCGTGCCGGCGGCGTTGACCCTTGAAAAAAAGGCACGGCGGGGCCGATCAGAGGACGCGCAACTGACAATAACGCAAGAAGCGCAGCAAAGCTTTTCCGGTGTTTACTCGTATCTCGATGCAGACGCACGCCTGCTGCTGCAGGCGGCTGCCCTACTCAATCCGCAGCGCATTCCGCGGGGCGAGCTCCTCATCCACTTGGAGACGGCGTGCGGCTGGAGCACGGTAGACTTCGATTGTTGGCTCGACGACTGTCTTGACGTGCATCTGCTCGACGGCGATGCCGACCTTCGCATGCATCATCTCGTCGGCGCGTTCGTGTGTAACGAGCCAGCGGAGAACGAAAATCGGCAGGCGCTGCTTAAGGTGCGGGAGGTTCAGGCGCGCCGGATCATCGAAATGGCCGCGGCTCTCGCCGCGGAGCCGAACCGCATCGATCTCGCTGCGGCGCTGGTAGCGTTTCCACTCTTGCCCGAGGACTGGCAGACGGCGGGAGTGAGCATTGCTGCTGAGGACGGCGAAATGATTGGCCGCGCATTGTTCGAGATTGGGCGGTTCGAAGTCGCTCGGCCATGGTTCGAACGGGCTGCCAAAGCCAAGTCGAAGTGGGATGTTAACGGCCGTATTAACCATGAGAGCGTGGGAGCAAGCCTGCAATGGGTGGGCCTCTGCCTCGCAAATTCAAGCGGCCAAGGCGAGGCTGCACTGCCGTGGTTCCAGCGCGCCGTCCAAGCCAAGGAAAAAGGCGACAAGAACGGCCGTATCGATTACCAAAGCCTGGGTGAGAGTCAGCATTCTCTGGGCTTGGTCTATTGGCTGAAACGACAGTTTGACACGGCTCGGATTTGGTTTGAGCGCGCGGCTGCGGCCAAGAAGAGAGGCGACGTCCACGGCCGCATCAATTACGCGAACTTGGGCATGAGCTATCACCAACTCGGCTGGTGGCTTTTCGCGAGGCGGGAGTTCCGGTTGGCGGAGGTGCGCTTCAAGCGCGCCGTGGTGGCCAAGAGAAAGGGCGATGTGCGTGACAGGGTTGATTACGACAGCATCGGCTTTAGCTTGGCGCTAATTGCGGACTGCCGTTTCGAAGCAGGCGATATTGAGGCTGCGCTAAAGTGGAGCGAATGCTCCGTCGCAGCCCGCGAAAAGGGCGACGCGTACGGGCGGGTGGATTACGCCAGCGTCGGCAAAGGTATGCACCAAGTTGGGACATGGCTGTTGACCACTGATCGTCCAGAGGAAGCTAAGAAATGGTTTGACAATGCACTTAGCGCTAAGAATAAGGGTGACATCTACGGCCGCCTTGACCACACCAGCATGGGCCATAGTATGGCGCAGATCGGCTATTGCTTCGTCTCGATGGGAAAGACTGAACTGGCCTTGCCGCAATTTGAATTGGCAATAAAAGCTTATGAGAAAGGTAATGTGTACGTAACTACTCAGGCGGCTGGCTTTTTCAGGTGGCCGGGGTGGGTTGTGGGGGGCCGGTGAGGAGGTTGCCGATGGCTTCGAGCGCGGTTTTGCCGTGCAGCCTGGCGGTGCCGGTGATGGA
>JBATPX010000226.1:0-5676 GCA_049291695.1 Defluviicoccus sp. | reverse complement strand
CCGCCAGCGCCGTCCGCCAGCGCTCGCGGCCGACGCGTGCAAGCGTATCGTCGCTGGCGCGGGGCAGCCCGCGCACGCCGGTTGCAAACGCCGCTTCGAGCATGTTCAATCCTTGCGCACCGACACCAAGCGGCAGCGCCGCCGGCTGCCGAGTTGCAAGAGTAACGATCAACGGGAAGGAACGGAACCCTGTCGACACTCGCGCGCTCCGGCCGCCTGGTGGCGCGGACGCTAACCGGCCTGGTGGTCGTGGCGATCGTGCTGGCGGCGGGCGCAGCCTTGCGTTTGGCGCAGGGGCCGGTGTCGCTTCAGGCATTCACGCCGGTCCTGGAACGCGCACTCGCCAGCGCCGCCCCCGGTGTGCAGGTCGCCGTCGGCGAGGCGACGCTCGGTTGGGCGGGATGGCAACGCGGCATCGATGTGCGCCTCACCGACGTGCAGGTCGTCGGCGCCGACGCGGTACCGCTCGGGCGCGTCGACGCGTTGCGGATTGGTCTCAGCCCGCTCTCGGTCATCGAGCGCCGGCTCCTCATCGAGGACATCGAGTTCCTTCATCCGCGCCTGCGGCTGATCCGCGCCGCCGATGGCCATTTCCACGTGTCGCTCGCGGGTGTTGAAGGAACAAAGGCCGACGGCGCCTTGCTCGGCGGTCTTCTCGCGCCCACCCGCGATCCTGCGCTGCCGCTCAGCTATCTCGACCGCATCCGCCTAACCGAAGCGCGGCTCGACGTCATCGACAGCGATGGCGAAGCGTTGCTGGCAGCGCGCGTGCCCAGCGCCGGCCTGCGCCGTGCCAGCGGCGGCCTCAGCGTCGATGCCGTCGTTATTGCCGCCGAGGGGGATACGACTGGCGAACTTGACCTGCGCGGAAGCGTTGAGGGTGAAACCGGCATGCTCGATCTGCAGGCCACTCTCAGGGCGCTCAACCCGGCCCGGTTTGCCGGCACGGCCGCAGTATTGAAGCCGCTGGCGGCGCTCGATCTGCCCCTGCACGGCAGCGCGGCGGTGCGCGTGAGCGGCACCGGTCTCGTCGAAGCGCTGGCGCTGACGCTGACGGCAGAATCCGGCCGGCTCGTGCTGACCGAAACCCTGGCCCAGACGCTGGGCGAGCCCGGGCTGGCGCAGGCGCTCACCCTCAAGAGCGGCCGGCTCAAAGCGACCGCCGATTTCGCCGACCAGACCTTCGCCGTCAGCGAGCTCGCGCTCGATTTTGCCGACGGCAGCGAAATCCGCCTGCCGCCGCCGGTCGATCACACCTATCCACTGACGCGCCTCAAAGCGACCGCTGAAGGAACACCGGCGCACGTGGTTGTTGATGTTGTCGAGCTGGACTTGGCGGGGCCGACGATCACCGCCACGATCGAGGCCGACCGGCTGGCCTCGCCGCCGGCGGCACGCCTCAAGGCCACCGCTGAAAGCCTCCCGGTCGACGACTTCCGCCGCTACTGGCCGCCGCGGCTGGCAGGGGGCGGCTATGCTTGGTGTGTCGCCCACCTCTCCGCCGGCCGGGTCGAGCGTGCCGAGCTTGCAGCCACCATCGTCCAAGCGCCCGGCGGCGTAGAAGTTCAGTCGTTGAGCGGCACCTTCAACGCCCGCGACGTGACGGTCGCCTACCTGCCGCCGCTGCCGGCCGTGCTTGGCGTCGGCGGGGTGGCGCGGTTCGACCTCGACAGCCTCACCATCGAGCTTGACGGCGGCAGATCGCTCGGGCTGAGCCTGCCCACCGGCACGGTCGTGCTGCACGATTTCGACAAGCCGGTCGAGGCGATCGCCATCGACATCCTGCTCGAAGGCCCGTTTCGCGACGTTCTCGATCTCATCAGCCGGCCGCCGCTGCGCTACACCGAGCGGGTCGGCATCCGTCCCGAACAGGCCGGCGGTCACGCGCGCGCGCGGCTGCAGCTGCAGTTCCCGCTGTTGCGCGATCTGCCGATGGAGCGCATCGCTCTCGGCGTTCACGGCCACGTGACCGACGGCGTTCTTGAGCGGGCGGTGGCCGGTCATGCGATCACCAACGCCAACCTGAGCGTCAGCGTCAACGACTCAGGCCTGGAGCTGAACGGCACACTGGCGCTGGCCGGAATCCCGGCGAACCTCGACTGGCGGGAGGATTTCCGCGCCCGCGCGCCGGTGAAAACCAAACTGACGCTGATCCCGGAGCGCTTTGCGGTGGCCAAGCTGACGCCGCTGCTGCCGCCGGAGCCCGATGTGAGCGCCTTTCTGACCGGTGGCGACCTTGGCGGCCGGGTCGAGGTCACCGTGCGGCAGGCGGGAACGACCGAGATCGCCGTTAAGGCTGACCTGAGCGCGGCGGCGGTGACGCTGGCTCCCGCCGGCTGGAGCAAGCAGCCCGGCACGCCGGCCACCTGCAGCGTCGAAGCCGTCCTGGTCAAGGACACGCTTACCCGCATCCCACGCGCGGTGTGCCGCGGCGAGGGCCTCGACGTCAGCGCCCGGGCCGAGTTCGACAAGACCGGTGCGGTGCGCCTGGTTGAGCTCGATCGCTTCGTCGTCGGCCGCAACGATTCCATCGCCACCGTTGACCACACCGAGGCCGGCGGCTGGGATATCCGCATCGGCGGCCGCAGCCTTGATGTCGAGCCGCTGCTGCGCGGTGGCGGCACGCCGAAACGCGAGGCCGCACCCGCTCAACCGCCGGCCGATCTCGCCATCACCATCGATGTCGACAGGGCCTGGTTCCACGCCGGCGGCAAGCTCGATGCCGTGCAGCTGACCGCGGTGCGCAAGAAGGGCGTCTGGTCGCCGGTGCGGGCAGCGGCGAAGGTAGCGACCGGCAGCAAAGTGAGCATCGGATTGCGCCCGGATACGGCCGGCCGGCGCCGGCTCATCATCGAGGCTGAGGATGCCGGATTGACGCTGCGCGCGCTGGGGCTGTTCGATGACCTGCGCGGCGGCCGGCTGTCGATGAGCGGCGCGTTTGTGGATACGGAGCCGGACCGGCCGCTCACCGGGCGGCTGCGCATCAAGGACTACCAGATCATCAATGCGCCGCTCCTGGCGCGGCTCCTCAACATCATGGCGCTGACCGGCATTGCCGATGCCTTGCGCGGCGAGGGCATCTCGTTCAGCACCCTCGATGCGCCGTTCACTTGGCGCAGTGGCACCGTGCAGCTTACGGATGCCAAGGCGCACGGGACGTCGCTCGGCTTGACCGCGTCGGGGACGGTCGAGGTCGAAGCCGAGCGCGTCGACGTCAAGGGGACGATCGTGCCGTTCTACGTCATCAATTCGCTCCTCGGCCGCTTGCCCCTGATCGGCGGGCTGTTCACCGGCGGCGAGGCGGGCGGCGGCGTCTTTGCCGCCACCTACGCCCTCAGCGGACCCTTGAGCGAGCCGCAAATCTGGATCAACCCGTTGAGTGTCTTCGGCCCCGGCGTGCTGCGGCACCTGTTCGCGGTGTTCGACCTGTTGGCGCCGGGCGAGACCGTGCCGCCACCAGCACCGCCGCCCTAGCCTGGGCTTCCGGCAACGAGGCGGACCAGGGCATGGCGCTTCTTGCCGGCGGAGAGCTTGATAAAGCCCTCAGGCCCGGCATCTTCGGCGGTGATGATCCGCGTCTCGTCTGCCAGCGGCGCATTGTTGAGCCGCGCGCCGCCGCCCTTGATCAGCCGCCGGGCTTCGCTGTTCGACGCTGCGAGGCCGGCGCGGCGAAACAGCTCGAAGGCCGGGATGCCCGCTGCGAGCTCGGCGCGGCCGACTTCGAACACCGGCAGGTCGTCGCCGATGCCGCCTGCTGCGAACGTGCGGTGCGCGGTCTCGGCCGCTGCTGCGGCCGCTTCCGAGCCGTGGCAGAGCCGGGTCGCCTCGTTCGCGAGCACGATCTTGGCCTCGTTCAGCTCCTGGCCCTCGAGCCGCTCCAGGCGCGCAATCGCCTCGAGATCGAGGTCGGTGAACAGGCGCAGGAAGCGGCCGACATCGGCGTCGTCAGAATTGCGCCAGAACTGCCAGTAGTCGTAGGGCGCGAACATCGCCCCCGACAGCCAGACCGCGCCGGCGGCGGTCTTGCCCATCTTGGCGCCGGACGCGGTCGTGATCAGCGGTGTCGTCAGCCCGAACAGGGTGCGGCCGTCGATGCGGCGCGCCAGCTCGACACCGCAGACGATGTTCCCCCACTGATCCGAGCCGCCCATCTGCAAGATGCACTGGTTGCGGCGCGCCAGCTCCAGGAAGTCGTAGGACTGCAGCACCATGTAGTTGAATTCGAGGAACGACAACGGCTGCTCGCGCTCCAGCCGCAAGCGGACCGAATCGAAGCTCAGCATGCGGTTGACGGAGAAGTGGCGGCCGTAGTCGCGCAGGAAAGCGATGTAGGCGAGCGTATCGAGCCAGTCAGCGTTGTTCACCATCAAGGCGCCGGTGGGACCGTCGCCGAAGGTAAGAAAGCGCTGAAAGACCTGACGGATGCCGGCCATATTGGCGGCGATTTCTGCGTCGCTCAACAGCTTGCGGGCCTGGTCCTTGCCGGACGGATCGCCGACCTTGGTCGTGCCGCCGCCCATCAGCACGATCGGCTTATGGCCGGCCTGCTGCAGCCGGCGCAACAGCATGATCGACACCAGGCTGCCGACGTGCAAACTGGGCGCGGTGCAATCGAAGCCGATGTAGGCGGCAAGCGGGCCTTCGGCTGCGCGCTCGTCGAGCGCCGTCAGGTCGGTGCACTGGTGCAGGTATTGCCGCGCGGCGACGGCGCGGACGAACTCCGAGCGGAACAAGGTCATGATCAGCGGTCTGATGAGCAATGATCGGGCGAGACGGCTTTAGCATGGCCGCCGGCACCGCGACAACCGCCGCATCGGCCGCCGATCCGCGTGCCGGCGTGCTCAAGGCCAAAGCTTGGCGCGAACCGCTCACCGCCGTCGGCCTGATGAGCGGTACGTCGCTCGATGGTGTCGATGCCGCGCTTCTGACCACGGACGGGGTGCGCATCACCGCCTTCGGCCCGGCGCTGACGCTGCCCTACAGCCCCGCGTTCCGTTCGGCGCTGCGCGCCTGCCTGGGCCAAAGGCCGCAGCCGTCGTGGCAGGCGACCATCACCGCACTGACCGATCGCCATGCGGAGGCGGTAGACGCGGTGCTCGCGCGCGCGGGAATTGCTGCCGTCGATGTGATCGGCTTTCACGGCCAGACGGTCTGGCACGATCCTGAGCATCGGGAGACGATCCAGATCGGCGATGCCCAGCACCTTGCCGACCGCCTGCAGGCGGCCGTGGTCGCCGATTTCCGGACCGCGGACGTCAAGGCCGGCGGCCAAGGAGCGCCGCTGGTGCCGCTCTATCACCAGGCGCTCGCGCGTGAACTCGAGAAGCCGCTCGCGGTCGTCAACCTGGGCGGCGTTGCCAACATCACTTGGATCGGCCCGGGGATCGGCCCGGGGATCGGCCCGGGGGACGAGCTCTTGGCGTTCGACACCGGGCCCGGCAACGCGCTGATCGATGACTGGGTGCGCGCCGCCACCGGCGAGGCGTTTGATGCCGACGGCCGCCTGGCCCAAGCCGGCCGAGCCGATCGTGCGCGCCTCGATCGCTGGCTGGAGCATCCCTACTTCCGCACGCGGCCGCCGAAATCGCTCGACCGCAACGCGTTCGCGGGCCTGCTCGACGGGCTTCAGGGGCTAGCGGCGGCCGACGGTGCGGCGACGCTTGCGCTCTTCACCGC
>JBATPX010000225.1:0-2088 GCA_049291695.1 Defluviicoccus sp. | reverse complement strand
CGGCTGGGCACCGAGTATGCCATTTATGACCATTCCGTCGGCGAGCGGTTCATCGTGCTTCAGCCCGTCGGCACCACGCTGGAGCGGGTGCGCGATTCCGTCGATCTCTTGCTCGCCCCCCGCTGGTACAAGGGCGTCACGATCGGCGAGAAGATCAGCAACGTCGACGCGGTCACATTCATCAATGTCGGCCGCGGGCTCAGGCCCTACGCCCCCTGCCATCTGCGCGGGCAGCGCGACGTTGACGGCACGCTTGAGCTGCGCTGGATCCGCCGCGCCCGCTTCGGCGGGCTGTGGCGCGATGGCGGCGATGTTCCTTATGCCGAGGCCGACGAGCGCTACGACATCGAAGTGATCGATGTAGATGGCGCTGTCGTGCGCCAGGCCACGGTCACGACGCCCGCATGGACATATTCGGCCGCTGACCAGATCGCCGACTTCGGCTCCCTCCCTGCCATTTTCACGGTCCGCGTCTTTCAGATCTCGGCCGTCGTTGGGCGCGGCACTCCCCTTGAAGGAACCCTCTGATGCCGACACCCCGGTTGTCGCTCCCCTACATCGTCCAGTCGCAGGCGCAGAAGGAAGTCACGCACGCCGAGGGGCTGAACGTGCTCGATGCGTTGGTGCAGGCCGCTGTCGAGACGCGCTCGCTCTCAGTGCCGCCCGCCAACCCGATCGAGGGGGCGCTTTATCTGGTCGGCGTCAATCCAACCGGCGCCTGGAGCGGACATGGCAACGTGCTCGCCCAATGGATCGGCGGCGCCTGGGCCTTCCGCGGCGTCGCGGAGGGGTTCCGGCTGTGGCTCAAGGACGAGGACGCGCTGATCGTCTGGACCGGCACGGCGTGGGCGACTTATCCCTGCTCGTCTGCATCGGAGATCTTCGCCCGCACGGCCAGCTTCGCCGTCTCGCCCACCATCGCCGACGCCCTCTACCGCTGCGACGCGACAGCCGCAGCGATCATCGCCAGCCTGCCGCTTCTGGCTACTGTGCCAGTGGGCTTTAAGGCGACCTTCCGCCGCCTCGATGCCAGCGCGAATGCCGTCACCGTGATGCCGGCGCACAACCTGCTTGTTTACAGCGAGGCCTTCGATGACGCGGCCTGGGTCAAGGCGAAGCTCTCGGTGCAGGCGAATGCCGGCTACGCGCCCGATAATGTCCTGGATGCCGACCGGCTGATCGAGGACTTGACGTCCGGCAACCACGAGCTGCGCCAGGACTTCACCAAGCCTGAAGATGTGGTCAAGCTGGTGGTCGCCATCGCCGCCAAGCCGGCCGGCCGGTCAGAGATCTATCTGATGCTGGACGATGGCACATCGACCAATCGCGTGCAGATCCGAGCTGATCTCACCACCGGCGTTGTCGGCTACTCGAATGCCGCCGGCGCTCTGACGCTCGATGCTTACGCCTCCGCCGATCTGGGCAACGGCTGGCGGCTGCTGTGGCTCGCGGCCACGTGTCCGTCTGCGAGTGGCACCTATGCGCATCGTGTTCGCCTCTACGACGGCGCCGCCTCGAGCTACGCAGGCGACGGCGCGTCGGGCGTGTTTCTGTCCCGCGCGCAACTCTGCCTGGGATCGAGCGCGATCCCCTACCTTGAGACCACAACCGCGGCGATCCGGGAGACCATCGCCGGCGCCGACAGCTACGCGCTGACTTCACAGACGGAGACCGTTGTCCTGACCGCAGGCGCCACCGAGTGGAGCGCGACTGCGATCGAAGATCCTCCCGCCGGCGCGGTGACGCTCGGGGCAGCCACTGCCTCGGCGGCCAACGCGCTCGCTGCCGGAGATGGTGCCACGGCTTCTGCTGCCGCGGCGATTGCGATCGGCGCTGCTGCTGTGGCCAGCGGCGTTACCAGCCTCGCCCTCGGCGAGACCGCCAGCGCCACGGCAGAGAATGCGATCGCGATCGGCGATGCCACAGCCAGTTCCGCCACCGCGATTGCGATCGGTGAGGGTGCCAGTGCCAGCAACACCAGCGCGATCGCGATTGGCGACACCGCCAGCGCGACCGGCGTTGATTGCGTCGCCATCGGCCACGCCGCCAGTCTCAGCGGCAACTACAACGTCGGCATCGGCCTCAACG
>JBATPX010000224.1:0-4089 GCA_049291695.1 Defluviicoccus sp. | reverse complement strand
GCGAACAGCGGATCGAGGCTGATGCGGTAGAAGTAATAAGAGAGCGTCACCCGCGTCCAATGCGAGGGCAGATACTGCGCCGCCGGCTGCAGGTATTCCGAGCGCGAGCCCAGCCAGCGGGCCTGGTCGAAGGGATCGTTTGAGGCCGCGAACTCGTAGTGCTTCGACCCGGGATCGAGGATCCGGGCAACCCCAAACGCGAACGCCTGGTCCATCTTGGTGCGATAGCGGTCGCCAGACAGGATGGCGATCTCCAGCCACGGCTCGAGGTCATACTGCTGATAGTGCAGAGCGTCGCGGCGGATGGTGTCGATGCTCTCGCCGGGATCGGTGGCCGCGCGCGGCATGTCGTCCGGGACCAAGACGGCGGCGTTGCCGAAGGGGAAGTTGAGGGCCAAGTGCGGATCGCACTTTTCTGCGAGTGCCGCCTGGAACGCGCTCTCATCGCCGAGCGCGCGGTAGCACAACAGCAGGATCTTGTAGTGGTGGGTGAAGTGGTTGCCGTACTGGGTGGCGTTGGCGGGGAAGGCGTAGTTCTCCTTGGCCGTGCGCAGCGTATTCAGCCAAGCCGTGATCACCGCTCGTTCGGCTGTACTGAATTCGCCCCAGACGGCGATGATCGCCTTCAGCAGCCACTCGAAGTTGGTCTCGTTGATCGAGTTGCCGTCGGGGACATTGAAGGCGCACCAGTCGAGGACGTGCGCCTTGATGCGGGCCAGTGCGGCCGGATCACCGGACCAGGCGTAGTACTGAGCGATCACCCCCAGAGAGCGGAGATCCGTGAACGCGCGCCGGGAGACGGTCACCGATGGCTTGGAAGTATCTGTCTCGCCAGACGAGACCAGCGTTTTCACCAGCACGTAGTCGTTGGCCATGGCGCTTTGGGCGAACTTGGCCAGCTTGAGCCGCTGGACGTCGAGCCACGGGAGATCGTTCACCTTCTCCGGCAACGCACCGATGTCCATCGTCGATGGCGCGTACGCCGGCAGCGTCCAGGTGCTGGCTGGCATCAGCGGCCTTCCGCGACCTGGACCAGGTCGTACTTGGTGTTGGCGACGAGGCAACGACCGTCGGCCAAGGCCAGCACCGGACCGGGAAACGAGATCGTGCCAAACGCGATCAGCTTGTCGCCGGCGGCGGTGTACGCGGTCAGCCGGTTGCCGTAGTGGGTGGAGATCCACACCGGCTGCCAGGGGTCGCCTTGGTTGATCGAGATTGCCGTGGGCCCGGTGCCGACATGCCTGGTGGCAACCGCCTTTTTCTCGTGCGCCGTCCAGATGTTGGCAAGGTCCGATCCCGGACTGACCGCCCAGACGAGGTTGGACTTGGCTGACCAGGCGAGCCCGCCGGTGAAGAACGCATCCGGCGAGCCGGTGCGCACCCGGAGCGTGTGTGTCACCGTCATGGTGGCGAGATCGATCACCTTGACGTCGGCGTTGCAGCCGATCCACAGCTCATCGCCGACACGCAGCAGCCCGTGCGGTGCGCCGGTGACGTCGGTGTACGTCTGCGCATGGGTGGCGGGATCGACACGACAGACCTTGTTCTGCAGCGGGAAGGAGACCCAGGGCACGCCATCGGCGCCGATCGTGATCTCGTGCGGGTAGTTCTCGGCCAAATCGATCGTTGCTGATACTGCGTCGGTTGCAGCATCGATGACCACCAGCGCCCGATCGGCGAGGCAGACGACCCAAACCAGCCCGGTGACGGCAGAGACGGCGATCCGCCACGGGTGCGCCGGCAGATCGCCGAGCCAGGAGGCGGGATCGGTGCGGGCGATGGTGGCCTTGACCCTTAAGCCAGAAGGATCAGCGCGCACGACAACCCGCCTCGTGTGGCAGCAGATCCAGAGATCGCCGTCGAGGCCAAGGGCTAAACCTTCTACGCCTTCCTCAGCCTCGATGCGATCGAGGCTCGCGATCACTTCCGCGCTGACATTGGGCAGGTGATTGCCGTAGGCGGTGAGATCGAGTTCTTCGAACAGGAGATAGGCGAGGCCCCGGTAGCCGGGAACCGCGCCAACGCCTTCCTCGGTTTCCATGATCTCGGCCGGCATCTGACTGTCGCCGCCGAGGAACAACTCGATGGGCAGCTTGGCACCAATCGGTTTGTCGCGATTGGTGCGGACATCATAGGCGAGATCGCCATTGAGCCAGATCCGGCGCACGCCGGAAATCTCCGGCCGATCGCGATACACGGGGCCATCATCGATCTCGTCACCCTTGTCGGTGGCAGCAAAGGTTTGCTCCAGGTGCGTCGGCGCTGCCGCCAAACCGACAGCAAAGCTGGAATAGACGAACTCGCGCGTGACCGTGGCGGGGACTTTTGGCCCACCCTTTCCGCCGCCGGGGCCGGTATAGGGGACCTCCTCGCGGCCGATGCGGAAGGGTGATGCCCAGAACACATTGCCGGTGACCCGCGCGACACCGAAACAGAGCGGGATCATCTGCCCCCAGGCGGAGGATTGAACCTTGAGATCGGTGAGCCGTGGGCCGACTTGGTAGGCATCGGCCTGGCGCATGTCGTCTTGCGGGAACATCAGCGCGCCGACCATGGAGCCGATCGCGAAGCCGAGGCCCGGCATTCCGAAGGCGGTGCCGACGGCGGCACCGACGACCCCAACCGCCAGCTGTGCCATCAGGCTTCGACCTCGAACGACAGCGACGGCAGCATGCTGCCGAAGTCAGACAACTCCATGCGCTCGAACACGACGTACGCAGTGCCCCGGTACGCCGGCGCCCTCCCCAATCCCTCGACCGCCTCGATCACCGGATCCGGCGCTTGGCTGTCGCTGCCGGGATAGATCACCGCCCCGCGCGGGTTGCTGAGCGGCGTGACGGTCGCGTCGTAGATCAGCGTGTTGTTGGCCCAGATCCGGTGCAGCTTGGTGATTGGGCCGGCGCAGATCGCGACCGCGAACGAGCGGTAATAGACGCGTGTCTTGGTTTCGCTGCCGCCGCCGAGGCCGCCCTTGCCGCCGACGCTATCCTGCTCGGTCCGGTGGCCGAGTGTGCCCGCCCACATCAGATTGCCGGCGAGCCGGGCCTGGCCGTAGACGATCGGGATCATCTGCCCCCAGGCGGACGTCTGCACTTTATTATCATGGATGCGCGGGCCTTCGGCGACTTGATCGGGCGGCCCGTCTTGCGGGAACAGGATGCCGCCCACCGCCATGCCCAGCGCGAAGCCGACGCCGGGCGCGCCGAACCAGGCGCCAATCGCGGCACCCGCGACGCCGACCGCCAACTGCGCCATGTCAGTCTTCGACGCCGGGGAAGGCGAAGGCGCACCGCCGCCAGGCGAGCCAGCGTCCGGTGAGCCGCGAGGCGATCACCGCGCCGGCTTCCGAGTAAGCGTGGATGATGATCTCCGGCTCGATCAGCACCGCGCCGTGCGCCGCTGGTCCCTTGCCGATGCCGAACAGCAGGATATCGCCGGGCCGTGCCGAGAGCAGCGGAACTTCTTGGCCGTAGCGGCGCACGCCGTCGCGCAAGCGTTCTTCGGCCCGGTGCACGTGCCAGGAAGGCGAATAGTCGGCCGGCAGATCAACGACACCGCCGAAGGCAGCGTAGATCCCTTTCAGCAGGCCGATACAGTCGCAGCCGATCCCCTTAAGCGCTGCCTGATGATGGTAAGGTGTGCCGAGCCAGGATCTGGCTTCGGCGACAATCTGGTTTCGGCGCATGTCAAATCAAATCGGATTCGAAGCATAGACACGCCAGTTGTAACAATAAGCGTTCCCGCCGATTTTGGGAACAAACTGCGTGTCCATCGAATAGCCGCCGCCCATCGTCCGAATAAACGGGCCGACAAACCCGAAGCCGCCAAGCGTCTTATATTGAGTGGGGCAGTCATTTGAAAGCGGGCCGTTCCCGGCCGTGCCTTTTTGGCTGAGACCCGCTCGAATGCCGCGATCACCGACCCAGCCACCGAGATCGATGTTGTGCATCTTGGCGGTCAGAACCCCGTCGATCCACATCTCGAGCGCCCCGTCACTGCGATCAGTGTCCATCGCGCCGTAGAGCTCAAGCCGGAACCACCGGCCTTTTGGCACCCGCTTTTTCGGCTCGCTGGGATATCCAGCGGGCG
>JBATPX010000223.1:0-32223 GCA_049291695.1 Defluviicoccus sp. | reverse complement strand
CACTTGGCCAGAACGCCGGCGGCGATCAGACCGTGGACGACGGCCGCACTGACCGCCGCAGTGCGCGCGATCTCCGCCGCCGGCCGTGGCCGCCCATCGGCGAGCAGAGCCAAGACGCGGTCCCGCGCCGGCGTTGCCTTCAGCTCCGCAGCCGCAGGAGCCTCGCAGCGAACATACCCCACCGCCGGCGCGGAGGGCCGCAACGCATCCGGCACCGGCATCGCCATGCGCAGCACCGCGCCCGGCGCGCTCACCGTGTAGGCCGCAACCCACTCGATCAAGCGGCGGGAAACCGCCGGCAATGGCGGCGCCGGCAGACGACTGCGCACCGCCTTTAGCTTCGCCTCCGCGATGCCGCCGCGGCCGGGGCCCCAGACGACGCCGGTCAACGTCCGCGCCGCGAGCGGGACCTCGACGAAATCCCCGGACGCGAGCACCATGCCGTCGGCAACACGATAATCGTAGGCGCCTGCGAGCGGCAACGGCAGCAGCACCGCAACCCGATCGCCGCCGCGGAACGACAGTTGCGTTTCTGCAACAAACGTGTGGTTCTTCAACAGTGTCCCCAGCGGCGATTAGCGACGCCAAAACGAATCTGCTATAGGCGCCTGACGTGGCTCGGAAAGGAACATATTCGCATGAGCGAGATCGATCCAGATCTGGTTTCCTGCAGCAGGACCCTGACACACGAGCAAGTGGCAGGATTTCTCCGGGATCATCCCGATTTCTTTTCAGCCTGCCCCGATCTTGTCGAAGAGATCAGTCCGCCCGTGCGCTGGACCGGCGACAGCGTCGTCGACCTGCAGCGGTACATGGTGGAGACTCTGCGCGGCGAGCTGGCGGGGTTGCGCGACTGCGCGCAATCGGTCATCGAGACCAGCCGTGTCAATATGGCAACGCAACTGCGCACGCACGCGGCCGTCCTGGCGCTGATCGCTGCCGAGGACCTCGACCATCTGGTACGGGTGGTGACCGGCGATCTGCCAATCTTCCTCGATGTCGATGCGGCCGCGCTGGGCATCGAGGCGAACGACGGGCTGCCGCAGGACTGTGCCGCGCTGGCGCGCCTCACGCCCGGTGACGTCGACAGCCTGCTCGGGGACGGCAACGAGGTGCTGTTGTGCCGGCAGTTCGACGACGACTGCCCGCTGTTCGACCCCACCACCAAGGCCGTGCGTTCGGCGGCGCTGGCGCGGCTTGAGCCGGGAGCACGGGGAATCACCGGCGTGCTGGCGCTGGGGGCGCATCGGGAAGACACCTTCCACCCGCGCCAGGGGACGGAGCTGCTGGAGTTCGTCGCCCGGGTGACCGAGCTGTGTCTCAAACGCCTGCTGCCGACCCTCCCTTGAGCCTGTACGCCGCCGCCGACGTCGGTGCGGCGGCGGATGCCTGGCGGCAATGGCTCGCCTGTGAGCGGCGCTGCTCGCCGAACACGCTCAAGGCGTACGCGAGCGACCTCGACGGCTTTCTCGCCTTCCTCGCCCGTCATCTCGGCGGTCCGCCGGACCTGGCGGGCTTAAGCGGGCTCGCCACCGCCGATCTGCGCGCATTCCTCGCCCATTGCCGGGCACGTGGCCTCGCCAAGCGCTCGACGGCACGGACCATGGCCGCCGTGCGCGGCTTTCTCCGCTTCCTCGATCGTCGTGGCCTTGCCCATGTCCCCGCGGCGGAGACGCTGCGGACCCCGAAACTGCCGCGGACACTGCCGCGACCGCTCTCCGAAATCGAGGCGGAATCTGCGCTCAATGCCGTGCAGCGGTTGAGCGACACGCCCTGGATCGCGCTTCGCGACCGCGCGCTGCTGGTGGTGTTGTACGGCTGCGGCCTGCGCATCGGCGAAGCGCTGGCATTGAAGCGCAGCGTCGTGCCCTTGGCCGATGCGGTTGTTATCACGGGTAAGGGTGGCAAGCAGCGTGTCGTGCCGGTTCTGAACGTCGTGGCAAGCGCAGTTGCCGCCTATGTCGGCGCCTGCCCGTACGATCCGGGCCCGGCCGGGCCGCTGTTTCTCGGCGTGCGCGGCAGGCCGCTCGCCGCCGGCGTGGCGCAACGGCAGATTCGCCGTCTCCGCGAGCTTCTCGGCCTCGCCAAAACGGTGACGCCGCACGCCTTCCGCCACAGCTTCGCCACCCATCTGCTCGCTGGCGGCGGTGACCTGCGCAGCATCCAGGAGCTGCTCGGTCACGCTTCGCTGTCGACGACGCAACGTTACACCGCGGTCGACCTGTCGCGGCTGGCCGAGGTCCATCGCGCCGCGCATCCGCGCGCCCAGCGACGGCCGGGGCCCGACAGCGCATGATCCTCGAACGCGGCGACGCCGTGCTGGTGACCGGCGCGGCCGGCTTCATCGGCTTTCATCTCGCCAACCGGCTGCTGGCCGAGGGCTTTGCCGTCATTGGCTTCGACAGCCTAAACGCGTACTACGATGTGCGGCTCAAGGAGGCGCGCCTGGCGCGGCTGACTGGCCGGCCCGGCTTCCGCTTCGTCAAGGGCGATCTGGTCGACACGGATGCGGTCCGGCAGCTGTTTGCCGACGTGCGGCCGGCCGTGGTCGTTCATCTCGCCGCCCAGCCCGGCGTGCGCTACGGTCTCATCAATCCGCGCGCCTACGTCGACTGCAACCTCGTCGGCTTCCTCTCGATCCTCGAGGGCTGCCGCCATACGTCCGTCAAGCACCTGGTCTACGCGTCATCGAGCTCGGTGTACGGCCTCAACGCCAGCGTTCCGTTCTCCGAGCACAACAGTGTCGACCATCCGGTGAGCCTCTACGCCGCCACCAAGAAGGCGAATGAGTTGATGGCGCACACCTACAGCCACCTGTTTGCCGTGCCGACGACGGGCCTTCGCTTCTTCACCGTGTACGGGCCGTGGGGCCGGCCGGATATGGCGCCGATCCTGTTCGCCAAGGCGATCCTTGAGGGCCGGCCGATCGAAGTCTTCAACCACGGCCGGATGCGCCGGGATTTCACCTACATCGACGATATCATCGAGGGCGTGCGCCGGGTGATGGACGTCGCGCCGGAGCCCGATCCGATAGCCACGGGCGCGCAGGCCGACCCTGCCCGCAGCGCCAGCGCGCCCTATCGCGTGTACAATATCGGCAACAATAGCCCGGTGCCGCTCCTGGACTTCATCCGGCTTCTGGAACAAGAACTCGGCCGCACGGCGGAAAAGGTGATGCTGCCGATGCAGCCGGGCGACGTGATCGAGACCTACGCCGACGTCAACGACCTCGCGGCCGCGGTCGGCTTCAGCCCGGCAACACCGATCGCGGATGGCATCCGCCGGCTCGCCGCCTGGATCACCAACAACCTGGACTTGGTGCGCTCACTGCGCACGTGACGGCAGGGTGCTCGCGGAGGAATGCGGGACCTTATCGACGGCCCTCTGAGGTGGTTCAACTGTGGAAAACTTTGTTGAAAAGCCTGCGCTTGCGGGAATGCCGCCGTGCGCGTCAATGCCCTGGCGGATCTGCGCAAGCAGCGGCGAAAACGCTTGATCATTGATTCACCACGGTTTTCAGGACGTTGCCAAAGGATGCCGCGGTATTGCAGTGCGATTTCAGGGCAATGGGGGCGGCAAGCGGGCACGGCCGCCCTCCTGTGCAAAAGTTGTGAAATACAACTGCAACAATTCGCGACCCAGGCCCGCTCGCGCGAACCGACAACCGCTGCCGGCCTCGGCAGCCCCGGCAGCAGCCCCATCCGCAGCCCTGGCCGCAGCCGCTACAGGTTGGCGAAGCGCTCGATTTCGACGCCGACGCTGACCGCGTCCGGCAGGACATCGAGCTTCTCGATACGGATTCGCGCCGAGCGCACCCGGCCGTCCTCCAGGCACATGCCCGCGATCTCCTCGGCGAGGGTCTCGACGAGGTTGATGTGGCGGCGGCCGACAATTTCCCGCACAGCGGTGCTGATCCGCTCGTAGCAGACCACGTTTGCGAGCTCATCGCCGAGCTGCCGGTCATCGCGCACGGCAAGATCGAGGTTGATGCGCACCCGTTGCGATGCGCCGTGCTCGTGCCGATGGACGCCGATCCGGCACGGCAGCACGAGATCGCGAATAAACACGTGGCGGATCGCGTTGCGCGCGTCAGCGATCCGCAACGGCGGGCCGAACGAGGAGACCGGTGCCGCTGCCGCGGTCGGGGGAACGGTGTCCTTGGGACGGTGCTGCATTCGATTACTCGTCGTCAACAAGGGTCGTCGCATCGGCGCTCCAGCCCAGATGCTGCCCGGCGTCGACGGCGATCATCTGGCCGGTGATCGAAGGCGCGTCAAGAAGGAAGCGGACCGCTGCGGCGATTTCCTCCGGCGCCACGGCGCGCTTGAGCGGCATTTTCGACCACTGCCGGCAAAACTGCACTTCCGTTTGCCGCGGGCTCGGCAGCGTCGGCCCCGGACCGACGGCATTGATCCTGAGCCGCGGCGCCAGTGCCATCGCCAAGGTCTGCGTCAGCGTCCACAGGCCGACCTTGCTCACGGTGTAGGACGTGAACAGTGGCGTCAAGTGCCAGACACGCTGGTCGAGGATGTTGACGACATTGCCCTCAACGCCCTCGGGCAGCGCCGCCGCAAGCGCCTGGATCAGCACGAAGGGCGCCCGCAGATTGACCTCCATCGCCCGGTCCCAGGAGGCGCGGCTCGCGGTCTCCGGCCGGTCGCTCTCGAACACCGAGGCATTGTTGACAAGACACGTGATCGGCCCGAGCGCATCCGCGGCGCGGCGGACGAGCGCTTCCGTCTCGGCCTCACGCATCAGGTCGCAAGCAAGGGCGCAGGCGCGGCCACCGCCGGCGGTGATCTCGGCGACCACGGCTTCGGCGGCAGCGGCCGAGGTATGGTGATGAACAGCCACGGCCCAGCCGGCGCGCGCCAGATCGAGCGCGATCGCGCGGCCGATCCGGCGGGCAGCACCGGTGACGAGCGCGACGCTGCGGGGGACTGTATTCATGGCCGCACCATGAACAGATACCGCATTCTCATCAAGGCCCGATCGAGCCGGGCGCGGACGAAACCGCGAGCGAACGGAACTCCGCTACCACGCGTTCGTAAACCGGGCGCTTGAAGGTGACGGCGAGGCGGGGCAGTTCCTCGATCGCAACCCACCGCCAGGCATCGAACTCCGGATGCTTGGCCGATGCCACGTCGATGTCGCTTTCGCGCCCGATGAAGCGCAGCGCGAACCAGCACTGCGTCTGGCCGCGGTACCTGCCTTTCCATCGCTTGGCAACAATCTGCTCCGGCAGGTCGTAGCTGAGCCAAGCCGGCGCGCGGGCGATGATGACGGCGCGGTCGGTGCCGATTTCCTCCTTCAGTTCGCGCAGGACGGCGGCTTCCGGCTCCTCGTTCGCCTTGATCCCGCCCTGGGGCGGTTGCCAGGCGCCGCCCGGCACGTCCGTTCGCCGGCCGACGAACACGAGGCCCGCATCATTGAACAGCATGGCGCCGACGCCACGGCGATAGGCCCGTGGCGCCGTCATCGTGTCGCGCCCGCCACCAGTTGCGATGCGACCGCCGCCGATACCGGCGCCAGCACAAGGTTGCGCGCCGCCAAGGTTTCGGCCCACAGCGCCAGCCGGCGAACCGCGAGCGGCGAAGAACCGGCGGCCGCGACCCCGACCCCGGTCTTGAGCGCCACCTCCTCCAGCCGCTGTAGCCTGGCATCGATCGCCGCCGCGCTCGGGTCTGCATCGATCCTCATGTCGAGCCAACCACGCGGCAGGCCGATGCGATCGGCGATCGGCACCAGCGGCCGCTCCCTGGCGAGCGTCGCATCGACGAACATCAGGCCGCGCTGCTGCACCGCCCGCAGCGCAGGCAGCAGCGGCTCGAACTCGGCCACATCCTCGCCGCCCAGCGCAATCACGCCGACACAGCCGGTGCAGCGGCCAAGGATCTGATCCAACCGGGCGAGGCTGTCGTCCGAGGCTCCCCCCGGCACCAGCGCTCGCGGGCCCGCGTCGATGCGCTCGGCATCAACCGCCTGGATGGGCAGCGCCGCAAACACCTCGTGGCCTGCCGCCCGTGCCGCCGCGAGCCAGCGCCCGGGCTCCGCCGCGTAGGCATCAAGGGCCAGCGTCATTTCTGCGGGCAGGTGGTCGAGCACTGCCCGGCTGGCGGTTGCACTGAGACCAAAGCCCAGAATGATGATCGACAGCCGCGGCCGGTCATCGCGGCGGTCAAACGGCCTGGCGTAGACTTCATAAGGGAGGCGGCCATCGACGCCGATGCGCGGCAGGCGCAAGGCCCCCCGGCTTTCGATCAGCGCGGGATCGGGTGCCGCGGCGAGCGGCTCTGCGGCCGGCGCACGGGCGATGTCGCGGTACGCCTCGGCAGCGACGGCAGCGACGCGGAACTCATCCGCCGCCGCTTCATCGGCCATCGGCTCAGGCACAGGCGAAGGATCGCCCGACCCACCCGCCGGCAGTGCCACGTCGACGGCGGGAAGCGAGGCGACGTCGGTGGTGCGCAAGAAAACCGCTGCGAGTACAAACAGCAGAAGCGCTCCCGCCCCGCCCAGGCCGGCAGCGACAACGGCCGGGCGGGCGAGGCCGCCACCCTTGAGATGTCCGCTCATCAAGGGCCCGAGCGCAGCGCCCAGCGCGCGCAGCCCGCGAACGATCGTGCTCCACCGCAGCGCCCGCAACGAGCCCATCGCTCTTCTTCCCCGACCGCCCGGCAGGGCCCGCGTGAAAATTGTCAGCGCGAGCCCCGACTGCAACCATAGGGCGTTTTAGCCTCGGCAGCAACGTCCTAGCGGCCGGGTGATCCGGCCCGATTGGCGAAAAGAGACAGGCCACGAACAAGGTCAACGGCCCGAATGAGCTGATAATCGGGACCGGGAGCCGGTTGGCCGGCGTGCTCCTCCGCCGCTGCCGGTTCCGCGGGACCGTCGGCCTTGGGCTCACTCTCCGCCGCGGGCCGCCGGTCGAGCGCACCACGCAGATCCGCCTCGCGCCGCTCGCGCGCCTGCGCCACCGTTTCGATGCGCGCCTGCTCGACGATGATGTCGGGTTCGATCCCGACGGCCTGGATCGAGCGGCCGGAGGGGGTGTAGTAGCGAGCTGTCGTCAACCGCATCGCGCCGTGGCCGCTCAACGGCATGATCGTCTGCACGGAGCCTTTGCCGAACGACTTGGTCCCGAGCACGATCGCCCGACCATGATCCTGCAGTGCACCTGCCACGATCTCGGAGGCCGAGGCCGAACCGGCGTTGACGAGGACCACCATCGGCAGCCCGTCCGCAAGATCGCCCGCCCGGGCATTGAACCGCTGCGCGTCGTCCGTCTTGCGCGCCCGCGTCGAGACGACCTCGCCCTGTTCGAGGAAGGCATCGGCAACCGCGACCGCCTGCGACAACAAGCCGCCCGGGTTGTTGCGCAGGTCCAACACGATTCCCTGCAGCTTGCCGTTCGCCGCCTGCTTCAGCTTGGCCATTTCCTCGCTGACGCCGGTGTCGGTCTGCTCGTTGAACGAGCTGATTCGCAGATAGCCAACCTGGCCCTCCAGGCGTGAGCGCACGGAGCGAATCTTGATGACGGCGCGGGTCAACGTCACGTCGAACGGCTGCGCCGTGTTGCGCCGGATCGTCAGCCGGATCTGGCTGCCGACGGCGCCGCGCATCTTGTCGACCGCCTCCGACAGCGCCATCCCCAGCACCTGCTCGCCATCGAGGTGCGTGATGAAGTCGCCCGGCTCGATCCCGGCCCGATGCGCCGGCGTGTCGTCGATCGGCGAGACCACTTTGACGAGGCCGCCCTCCATCGTCACCTCGATGCCAAGGCCGCCAAAGGCGCCTTGCGTCTGCACCTTCATGTCACCGAACTTCTGCGCATTCAGATAGCCGGAGTGCGGATCGAGCGAGGTCAGCATGCCGTTGATGGCGGCCTCGATGAGCTGTTCGTCCGATGTCTCGTCGACGAAGTCGCTGCGTACCCGCTCAAAGACATCGCCGAACAGGTTGAGGAGTTCATACGTGCCGGCTCGATCCTGCTTCGGCTCGGCAGCGAGGGCAAGCGACGCGCAGAACGGCATGACCACTGCCATCGCGGCAAACCAGCGGCTCGTCATCCGTGTTCCTTTGCTTCCATGGCAATTCCGCGTCGGCCGCACGCGTTGCCCTCACTCGAGGGACTTCGCGTGAAGCAGGGAGCGGCATGACCGTTGTCGGGAAACGCCCAATTGACGCCGATCGATGCTCGGCAGCGGATCCGGCGTATCGCCACGCCTAAGATATTCACCGCCAAGATCGCGGATCAAGGGCAGCCGCAGGCCGCAGGTGGAGTGATGTCACGTCCGCCCTTGCGAGAGCCTGACGCCTACAGCCCGACCTGCGCCGGCTGGCCAGCACCCGCGCCCCGAAGCGAGGCCGGCGTTTCCCACAGCCGTTCGAGGGCATAGAAGGTGCGCACTTCCGGCCGGAACAGGTGGACGACGACATCCTTGGCGTCGATCAACACCCAATCGCCGGCGGCGCGCCCCTCGACCACGACCGATGGCGCGCCTGAGCCCTTCAATCTGCGCAGGATATGGTCAGCCATGGAACCGACATGCCGGCTTGAAGTGCCGCTGGCGATGATCATGGTGTCCGCCATGCTTGACTTTCCCGCCAAGTCGATGACGACGACGTCCTCGGCTTTGTCGCTGTCGAGCGAGGACAGGATGAGCGCCACCATGTTGGCCGAAGAGAGGTCCGCCGAAGATGGCTTGGCCGCAGCAGGGGCAGCCGAAGATGGCGCAGTTTGCGCATATTCTGCTATTGCTTGCGTCTCCTCACGCTTCGTTTCTACCTTGGCGCAGGGGCGCTCTGCGTTGCCTCGACACCACCGCGCTGCCGGATCCGGGTTGCAGAGCCGGGATGGGGCCGCGTGTGCAGGTAGACCCATGCCGGCGGCCGCATTGTCGCGACCTGCTTTGCCCGCACCTCCGGCAGCCGCGCCGACGCAAAGACGCGCGCCGCCTTTCCAACCAGTGCGGGCGAAGAATACGGCGGTCGCGCGAAGACTGCAATGGGCACGGAGACGAAGATCTCCTGCCAGCCCTTCCAGGACGCGATCTGGATCAGATTGTCGGCCCCCATCAGCCAGACGAAGCGACAAGCCGGAAACCTGGGCAGCAACCTGCGCAAGGTATCGACCGTGTAAACCGTGCCGAGCCGTTGCTCGACGTCAGTCACGACGATGCGCGGGTGCTGGGCAGCCATGCGGGCGAACCGCATGCGCTGGTGAAACGGCGCCATGTCGGCGGTGCCCTTGAGCGGATTCTGTGGCGATACCAGCCACCACACCTGGTGCAGGCTCAAGCGCTTGATCGCCTCCACCGAGATGTAGCGGTGGCCATCGTGGGCGGGGTTGAAGGAACCGCCGAGCAAGCCGATGCGTCTCATGATTCCGTTGGTTCCGTTACCCGCGCCTCGCGGTCGCATTCCCTTCTGCCCGCAGGGGTTTCGGGGATTCGCGGCCCAAGTGTCAATCCCCATCCCGTTCCGCCGGTCGCGCCCGGCAACAGGCCGGCCGGCCCGATCCTCGGCCGGAGAGGGAGGGTCAAATCATGTTACAGTGAGTTGCAGTGCCGGTCGGCAGTGTTGACATGGCGGACCGGCGCAGATATTGCGACACATGCTCAACTAGAGCCACAATAACACGAACGAAAGTCTGCGCGGGGTTTACGATGTATTCAGGTTCTGCTGCTGCGCTTGCCTATACACCGGAGGTCGCTGAGGCGACAGCGCCGATTTTTGAGCGTGTGGCGCGTGTTATTCCTTCTATCGAGTGGCCGGTGCACGCACCGCTGATCGCCGCCATCCAGCGCCTGAAGCGCGAGCGCAACGCCATCATCCTGGCCCATAACTATCAGACGCCGGAGATCTACCACTGCGTTGCCGATATCGTCGGCGACTCCCTCGCACTTGCTCAGCGCGCGGTCGACACCGATGCAGACGTGATCGTGCTCGCGGGCGTGCACTTCATGGCCGAGACCGCAAAGCTCCTCAACCCGGACAAGACGGTGTTAATCCCCGATCAGGACGCGGGCTGCTCGCTCGCCGACTCGATCACGCCGGAAGACGTCCGCGCGCTGCGCGCCAGCTACCCGGGCGTGCCGGTCGTGACCTACGTCAACACGTCGGCGGCGGTGAAGGCGGAAACCGACATTTGCTGCACGTCCGGAAACGCTGTCAAGGTGGTCGAGTCGCTGGGTGTGGATCGCGTCCTGTTCCTCCCCGACGAGTACTTGGCGAAGTACGTCGCGACCCAGACCAAGGTCAAGATCATCAGCTGGCATGGGCACTGCGAAGTGCACGAGCGGTTCAGCGCCGCCGAGATCCAGCACTACCGCGAGGGCTTCGACAACCTTGTCGTCATCGCCCATCCGGAATGCCCGCCGGAGGTGATCGCGGCCGCCGATTTTGCCGGCTCGACCGCGCAAATGATCGACTTCGTGCGCTCGAAGCGGCCACGCCGTGTGCTAATGGTCACCGAGTGCTCAATGAGCGACAACATCGCGGCCGAGCTTGATGATGTCGAGTTCGTGCGCCCGTGCAACCTCTGCCCGCACATGAAGCGGATCACGCTGGAAAAGATTCACCGCTCGCTCGAAACCCTGGAGCCCAGGGTCGAGGTCGATCCCGGCATCGCCGAGCGGGCGCGCCGGTCGGTCGAACGCATGCTTGCCGTCGGCCGGTAAGCGGAGCAACCCGCATGGCAACCGAGGACACGGCCTGCCGGCACTGGCGGACCAACGTCGTGGTCATCGGCTCCGGCGTCGCCGGGCTGGCGTGCGCCCTGGCGCTGGCGCCAACGCCGGTGATCGTCATCACCAAGACGGCCTCCCCCGTGAGCGGATCGACGGCGCTTGCCCAGGGCGGTATCGCCGCCGCGCTGGGTACCGGCGATACGCCGGAACAGCATGCGCGGGATACCATCAGCGCCGGCGCCGGCCTGGTCGACGAGGAGCGCGCCCTAATGCTGGCGCGCGAGGGCGCGGCGGCGGTGCGACACCTGATCGCTTCCGGCGTGCACTTCGATCGCAAGCGCGACGGCACGCTCTCGCTGGGGCGCGAAGCCGCCCACGGCAAGGCCCGCATCGTCCACGCCGGCGGTGATGCCACCGGCCGCAACTTGAGCGAATCGCTGGTCGCAATGGCGCTGGCGACGCCCACAATCCGCGTCGTCAGTGACGCGTTCGTGCTCGACCTCATCGCCCAGCGCGGCCGCATCGGCGGCGTTGTTGCTGTCCACAAGAGCTTCGGCAGGATCCAAATCCACGCCAACGCGGTTGTCCTGGCCTCCGGCGGCATCGGCGGGCTGTGGCTCGAATCGACCACGCCTTCGGAAGCGACCGGCGACGGCCTCGCCTTGGCGGCGCGGGCAGGCGCGCGCATGGCCGATCTCGAGTTCATGCAGTTTCACCCGACGGCACTGCTGCCGCGCCAGGCACGGCCCGGCGAGCGCCTCGCTCTCCTGACGGAAGCACTGCGCGGTGCCGGTGCCGTGCTGCTCGATGCTGCCGGGCGGCGGTTCATGCCGGCCGAGCATCCGCTGGCGGAACTTGCTCCCCGTGACGTGGTGGCGCGCGCGATCGCCAAACGACGCACGCAAGGCGAACCGGTCTTCCTCGATCTGCGCCCGGCGCTCGCCGGCGGCGGTGCCGCGGCCTTTCCGCAGGCGTTGCGGCTGTGCCGGCAGGCCGGCTATGAGCCGACCAGGGACCCGATGCCCATTACGCCCGCCACCCACTACCACATGGGCGGTGTCGCGACCGATATGGACGGCCACACGACGCTCGAAGGCCTGTGGGCCTGCGGCGAGGTCGCCTGCACCGGCGTACATGGGGCCAACCGGCTCGCCAGCAACTCGTTGCTGGAGGGCCTTGTGTTCGGCGCCCGGGTCGCCGCCAGCATCCGCAGCGGAGATGGCTCGTTCGCCTCCGCCGTCGACACCCCGCGCGCGCTGCTGCCCGCCGCCCCGTTGCCGCTCGATGCGCTCGGTCGAATGAGACGCCGCGTGCGCGCCATCATGACGCTCTATGCCGGCCTCTTACGTGACGGCAGCGGGCTCGCGCGGGCAGCGGCCGAACTCGTCACGCTCGAGGCGGACCTGCAGCGGCTGACCGCCGCCAGCGCCGACGATGCCGCCGGGGCCGCCACGGCAGGCCGGCCGGCGAATGATTTTCCCGCCATCGTCGCCTGGGGCGAAATGCGGAACATGCTGCTGGCGGCGCGGCTGGTCGTTCACTGTGCTGAGCGGCGAACGGAAAGCCGCGGCGCCCATTACCGCCGCGATTATCCGCAGGCCGATGAGGGCTGGCAGCACCGGCAGCTGATCAGCCTGACCGCGCTCGACCATCGTCTGCCTGCGGCCACCCCACCCTTGCGCGCCAATACCGCCGGCTGACGCGCGGCCTCTTTTCCTTTCATTCCTGCGGGCACGCCATGGCCGAAATCGCAACCCTTCATCCCCTGATCTTTCAGCCAATCCTCCGCCGCGCACTGGAGGAGGATCTCGGCCTTGCCGGCGACATGACCTCCGACGTCGTGGTCCCGGAGCATGCGCGCGCGCGAGCGAGCCTGGTGAGCCGCAAGCCCGGCCGCATCGCTGGCCTGCAGGTTGCGCTCGCGACGTTCGAGATCATGTCGCCGGAAATCAAAACGCATATCCAGCACGAGGATGGCGACGACGTCGCGGGCGGCAGCACGCTTTCCTGGGTCGAGGGGCCGGCGCGGGCGATCCTGACCGCGGAGCGGACAGCGCTCAATATCGTCTCGCTGATGTCCGGCATCGCGACCGCGACCCGCGCCGCGGTCAAGGCGGTCGAAGGCACGACAACGCGCATTTCCTGCACCCGGAAAACGACTCCGGGCCTGCGCGCGCTTGAGAAGTACGCGGTCCGGGTCGGCGGCGGCATCAATCACCGCTTCGGCCTCGATGACGGCGTGCTGATCAAGGACAATCACATTGCTGCCGTCGGTGGCATCCGCAATGCCGTCACCCGCGCGCGTGAGCGGCTCGGCCACATGGTCAAGATCGAGGTCGAGGTCGACACGCTTGATCAACTGCGCGAACTCATCGGCGTCGGCGCCGATGCGGTGCTGCTCGACAACATGGCGCCGCCCATGCTCCGCGAAGCCGTCGGCATGGTCGGCGGGCGGATGATCACGGAGGCCTCGGGCGGCATGAGCATCGACGTGCTGCCGCTGGTCGCGGCCACGGGCGTCGATATCGTCTCGATCGGCTGGCTCACGCACTCGGCGCCGATCCTTGACATCGGCCTCGATATCGAGCCCCTCTGAGCCGATATCCGCTGCCACCCAGCTCGCGGGTGCGGCGGCGCCCGCACGCCACCCGCCTGTCTGTTGCCGACGCTACCCTAACGGGGGCTGCGTTCGGTCGGCCGGGTTGATACCAAGGCCTCGTACGGGAACGCGTGCATTGGGTCGGCTGCCTCAACCCGCTGGGTACGAGAGCGCGGGCACGATCGATTGCACCGTCCAACCATAACCGGTGAGGAGCGGCGATGACCCCGGGGCCACAACAGGCGCGAAGCGGATCCACGATAGCGGCGGCGAAGAAGGAGCATGTCCTGATCACGGGCGGCCTCGGCTTCATCGGCACCCATGTTGCCGACGGTTATCTGGCGGCCGGGCACCGAGTGACCCTGCTCGATTCCATGGTCGCGGCGGTGACCGACGGCGCCTGGTACCGCGCCAATACGAACGTCACCATCATCCGCGATAGCGTCGAGGCCTACTTCGCCGGCGGCGGCACGCTCGCCCCGTTCGACCGGATCATCCACGCCGCGTCGCACGTCGGCCCAGCCGGCATTCTCAAGTACGCCGGCCGGCTCGGCTTCGCCATAGTCGATGCCACGCACCAAATGGTCGAGGCTTGCATCCGCGAGGACAAGCCGTTGTGCACCTTCAGCTCGGCCGAGACCTACGGCCGCAGCGGCGATCTCGCCGAGAGCGACACGATCGAGGTCCCGATGCCGTACAGTGCGCGCATCGAATATGCGATCGCCAAGACGCTGACGGAATGCATGGTGGCCAACAGCATCACACGCGGCCTGCGCGCGATCGCCATCCGCCCCTTCAACGTCACCGGGCCGCGGCAATCGAAGGCCGGCGGCTTCGTCATGCCGACGTTCGTCCAACAGGGCCTGATGGGCCAGCCGATGACCGTGTTCCACACCGGCGAGCAGACCCGCGCCTTCCTCGCCGCCACCGACCTCACCCGGTTCCTGGTCGATTACATGGACTCAGCACTCGCGAGCGGGGAGCTCGTCTTCAACGTCGGCAATCCTGGGAACCGGATCACCGTCCGCGCGCTCGCCGATCGTATCAACGCGCGGTTCGGCAACCCGTCCACGGTCATCTATGCCGATGCCAAGAAGATCCATGGCGAGCTTTACGAGGAGGCGGTCTCGATCCACAAGACGCCGGTGATCGACCGCGCCCGCGCGCTGGGGTGGGAACCGCAGGTCGACCTCGACGCGCTGATCGACGAGACGATCGCCTTCTACCGCCAGCATGAGGACATGCGCGCCCGTGAGCTTGCTCGCTCAGCTGCGTAGCGTCGTCGTCATCGCGCCGCACGCCGATGACGACGCCCTCGGCTGCGGCGGCCTCTTGGCGCGACTGAAGGGCAGCGGTGCCGCGACGCATGTCGTCTTCATGGCGGTCGACGGCTTCCACCACTTCGGCTACGAAGGCCGCACCGGCTATGCGCAACGCGTGCAGGAGATCGAGGCCGTCGCCGCTCTGCTCGGCTTCAGCTGGGAAATCCTCTACGGCGACCAGGATCTGATCGAAAAGCTGGACACGCTGCCGAAGCGCGACCTGGTCGAGCGCTTCGAGCGGGTGTTCAATGAACGCAATCCGGATTTGCTCGTCCTGCCCGGCCGCGTCGACTACGACCAGGACCACCGGCGGACGTTCGAGACCGCCTTTGCCGCCGCCCGGCCGATCGCGCCCCAGTTCGGGAAGTGGCTGATCCCGCATGTGGTTGCGTGTGAGCAGGTGAAGCAGGCGTTTGCGTGGGAGGATTTGCCGCGGCCACAGATGTTCTGTGACATCTCGGCCGTGATCGAGACCAAGCTCGCGGCGATCGCGCTCTACGCCTCCCAGCTCAGGCCGCCGCCGCATGTGCGCAGTCTTGAAGGCGTGCGCGCGCTGGCCCGCATCCGCGGCAGCGAGATCGGCGTCGACTACGCCGAAGCGTTCCAGGTTTTCCGCACCGTCATGTGAGCCGCGCGAGCGGCCAGGGTGAACCAGCCCACCGGGACCGGGCAATCCACGACTCCAGATGTGGATCCCAGGCGGGTAGCGCGATCCCCCGCCCCTACGGCCGACTGCCGGACTCGCCTTCGTTCTTGTTGAAGCGGCCGATGTTGCCGAGGAACTCTTGCATGAGATTGAGGTCGTTGCCGGCTGTCGGCGTCTCGCGGCGGACGATGGCGACATCCTGGCCACGTTCCTGGCCGAACTGCTCGACCGATCGCACACGCCCGCCCTCGTCGAACGCGATCACCACCACCTGCCGATCGAACTCCTCGCGTGGCAGAAAAGCGAAGGTTTCGGTGCGGCTGGAGATGTAGTACCACTTCTCGCCATCGAACGGGGAGTTGGTGGACGGTGAGCCGAGGATGGCTGCAACATCGTTGCGGGTGTGGACGCCGGGGACGATGCTGTTGACGCGGTCGCGCACCAGCGGATCGCCATGAGTCCCGGCACGCGGCGTGCAGGCGCCGGCGCCGAACAGGAGGCTGGCAAGCACGAGAAAAACCGGCGCGGCGGCCAAACCGGGCAACCGCCCCTGAAAGCGCCCCCGAAAGTCCCTGTGACGGCGATCTGCCGGTAGCCGGAGAGCCTTGCCGTTGCACGCGTTGGATGCGACCGTGGACCGACGTTCTGATAGCATAGCGTTCGCTCGTCCTGTCAATTGTGCCGGAAAGACAGTCATGCCACCGTCAAGGCGTTCGCGATGAGGAGCCCGCGGCTGTTCTCAAAAAACAACGCCGATGACCCGGTGCAGACCCTTTACAGCGCCATCGTCCGCCAAGCGCGGCAGCCGGCATTCTACCGCGTTTGCGGCGTTGCCGATACCCCCGATGGGCGATTTGACATGATCGCTCTGCACGCAGCCCTGGTCTTGCGTCGTTTGCGGCCGGAAGGTGAGGCGGCGCGACCGCTTGCGCAGGCGCTGTTCGACCATATGTTTGCCGACATGGACGAGAACTTGCGCGAAATGGGCGTGGGCGACTTGGGCGTTGGCAAGCGGATCAAGGCGATGGCGCGCGGCTTCTACGGCCGCCTGGCCGCCTACGACGCGGCGATCACGGCGGACGACCGGGCGAGGGCGGCCGACGCGCTTATCCGCAATCTCTACCGCAAGAGTACGCCTTCGCCCGACCAGGTGGCGGCGATGACCGATTACTTGTTCACCGAGGCGGCGCGGCTCGGCGCGCTCGCGTCCGACCGTGTGCGCGCCGGCGCCATCGCCTTCGGGCCCCCGCCGCAGCCCGGCAACGGATGAGCCGCCGATGAGTGCCAGCGCGCTTGAGTTTTCGCGCCCGATCGACGTTGCCAACCTGCCGGCCGAGGGGCGCGCTTTTGCGATCGAGGCGAGTGCATCCGAATGCGCTCGCGTTACGGCGCGCTTGGGCGTGCTGGCGGTGGAAAGCCTGCATGCGGAAGGCAGCGTACGGCCGCAGGGCCGGGTTGGCGTCGTCCGGCTCGACGGCACGCTGACAGCACACGTACGGCAGAGCTGCGTCGTAACCCTGGAGCCATTCGATGTCACCGTCATCGCCGCCTTGGAACGGCTCTACGATGCATCCGTCGGCGATGAGTGGGCCGATGCAACCGACGAACAAGGGCAGCTTGTGGTCCATGTCGGCCCGGATGTCTACAGCGAGCCGCTGGTCGACGCGCGGATCGATGTCGGCGAAGCGGCAGTTGAGCAACTGGCGCTTGAGCTCGATCCGTACCCGCGCAAGCCGGGCGCGACCTTTGCCGCCACCATCGACGAAAGCGTGACGGACGCGCAATCGCCGCCTTCGCCGTTCGCGAAGCTTGCGAGCCTCCGTCGCCGGCAGCCCGGCGGCGCGCATTGATCTTGCCGAGACAGGGCTTTTTGGCTAAGGATCGGTGCGAGGGCGTCAACGGCCACGTTTGCTCGCACAGTGGCGCGACGCACACAAAGGCCGGTTGCGGCAGCACAGACGGTTGTCGGCCCGATCGGCAGGGCGCCTGTGCGGCGGATGTGCGATCGGCACCGGCTCGACTGGCGCGTCTTAAGGGAACATCCGCAGGGTTGATGGACAGCGCAGGCGCCTCCCGGTGACACCGTGTCGCAAGCGTTCCCGTTTCGGGCAATCTTCAACGCAGGGACTTACGTGGCAAATCCCGTAATGCTCGCAGTCGATGCGATGGGCGGCGATCGCGCGCCGGCCATGGTCATTGAAGGGCTCGATCTGGCCCTCGCGCACCGGCCCAATGTGCGGCTATTGCTGTTCGGCCGGGCCGGCGAGCTTGCCGGTCTTTTGAAGCGGTATCGGCGCGTGAGCGCGGCAGCCGAAATCCGCGACACCCAGGACGTCATCGGCGGCGGCGAGCGGCCGTCGAGCGCATTGCGCTCGGGTCAGAATTCGAGCATGCGCCGGGCGATCGATTCTGTCGCTGCCGGCGAGGCCGATGGCGTCGTTTCAGCCGGCAACACCGGGGCGCTGATGGCGATGGCCAAGTTTGTGCTGCGAACGCTGCCGGGCGTCGGCCGGCCGGCGATCGCCAGTGCCTTCCCCACCTTGCGCGGGCAATCAGTGATCCTAGACTTGGGCGCCAACATCGATTGCGGCGCCGACAACCTGGTCCAGTTCGCGGTCATGGGTGAGGTGTTCGCACGCAAGGTCTTGGGCATCGCACAGCCTTCCGTCGGCCTCCTCAACGTCGGTCAGGAGGAGCTCAAGGGCAACGACGCGGTCAAGAAGGCCGCCGCCATTCTGCAGGACAGTGCACTCTCGATCCGCTTTCACGGCTTCGTCGAAGGCGACGATATCGCGGCCGGCACCGTCGACGTCGTGGTCACTGATGGTTTCACCGGCAACGTCGCGCTGAAGACCGCCGAGGGGACGGCGCGGCTGTTGGCGCATTTCCTGAAGCAGGCGTTGCTGAGCTCGCCGCGCGCGCGGCTTGGTGGCTGGCTCGCGACGCCGGCGCTCCGCCGTATGGCCAACCGGACCGACCCGCGCCAGCACGACGGCGCGATGTTCCTCGGCCTCAACGGGGTGTGCGTCAAGAGCCACGGCGGCACCGACGCGGTCGGATTTGCAAGTGCCGCCGGCGTCGCGATCGAACTGATCGCGGACGGCGTGAACGAGGAGATCAAGCGCGACTTCGCGTACCTGCGCGGCGGCGGCGACCGCCCATCAGAACGGGCCGCCGGCTGATGCCTGTCGTGCGCTCCCAGATCGTCGGCTGCGGGAGCTACCTGCCAGCCCAATGCGTGAGCAACGCTGACTTGGCGCTCAAGATCGACACCACCGACGAGTGGATCCTCGCCCGCACCGGCATCCGCCAGCGCTACATAGCCGCCGACGGCGAGCTGACCTCCGACCTTGCGACCACGGCAGCGCGGCGCGCGCTCGGCAATGCCGGCATCGCTGCGGACGAGGTCGATCTCATCATCGTCGCCACCTCGACGCCGGATGACACGTTTCCCGCCACCGCAACGGCGGTGCAGGCCAAGCTCGGCATCACGCGCGGCGCCGCCTTCGATGTCCAGGCGGTGTGCTCCGGCTTTGTCTACGCGCTTGCCATTGCCGACAATTTCATCAAGTCCGGCCAGGTCCGGACCGCGATCGTGATCGGCGCCGAAACGTATTCGCGCATCCTCGACTGGAGCGATCGCGGCACCTGCGTCCTGTTCGGGGACGGTGCCGGGGCGGTCGTCGTCCGCGCCGCGGCCGGCGCTGCGGTTGCCTCCGATCCAGCTTCGGCCGGGATCCTCTCGACACACCTGCACGCCGATGGTCGCCATCGCGACATCCTTTACGTCGACGGCGGCCCGTCGGCGACGCGGACGGTGGGATACCTGCGCATGGCGGGCAAGGAGGTGTTCCGCCATGCCGTCACTTGCCTTGCAGCCGTTGCCGAAGAGGCGGTGCAGGCGAATGGCCTCAGCTTGGCCGATGTCCGCTGGTTCGTACCGCATCAGGCGAACCTGCGCATCCTCGAGGGCGTGGCCCGCAAACTTTCGGTGGGACCGGAGCGGATGGTCATGACGGTGCAGCAGCACGCAAATACATCCGCCGCCTCGATCCCGCTCGCGCTTGACGTCGCGCTCACCGACGGCCGGATCCAGCGAGGACACTTGGTCCTCTTGGAGGCAATCGGCGGCGGCCTCACGTGGGGTGCTGCGCTGGTGCGCTGGTAGGGCGCAAGGCCGTCCGCCGGCGCCGCGCGCAACCCCGCAGACGCTTCTCCATCCCCTTGATATTGACTGATTTCTACCGGGGCAGTAGGGTACCCAAGGGCGAGCAGAGAGGGCAACGGCGATGTCAGGGCGAACGATTACCCGCGCCTACCTGAGTGAGATCGTGTATCAGGAGGTGGGGCTTTCCCGTAACGAGTCGGCGGAACTCCTGGAGTCCGTTCTCGGCGAGATCGGCGACGCGCTGGCGCGCGGGGAGACGGTCAAGCTGTCGTCGTTCGGCAGCTTTTCGATCCGGCAGAAGGGCCAGCGCATCGGGCGCAATCCCAAGACGGGGGAGGAAGTGCCGATCCTGCCGCGCAAGGTGCTGGTTTTCCGGCCTTCGCAAGTGTTGAAAAACCGGATCAACGAAAGCCTGCGTGCCGCTGCCGGCCGCTAACCATGGCGGCTGGCGAAGACGCGCAGCTGTCCCTCCGCTTCGGCGCCAAATCGCCGCGCGCGTTTCGCACCATTGCCGAGGTCGCGGAGGAGCTGGCGGTTCCGCAGCACGTGTTGCGGTTCTGGGAGAGCAAGTTCCCGCAGGTGCGGCCGCTCAAGCGGCGCGGCGGCCGGCGCTATTACCGGCCGGAGGATGTGCTCGTCCTGCGCCGCATCCAGGGCCTCTTGTACGGCGAAGGCTACACCATCCGCGGGGCGCAGAAGCTCCTGCGGGAGAAAGGCGGGCGCGCGGCAGCCGCTGAGCCGCCCGCGGCGGACGGCATGACGCTGGCAGACACCGATCTCGCGCCTGAGCCGCCGTCGCAGGCAGCGGGGATGCCGCCGGCAACGCGGGCCGTCCTGCGCTCGATCCTGGCCGAACTCGAGGCCGTGAGCGCGGCGCTGCAGGCCATCATCGCCCGCCGCTGACGGTGCTTTTCCCGCCGCTCCCTGGGCAGCGCGGGGCCAACCCCCTGGCTTGGCTTTTCAGTTCTCAGCGTATGGCAGCGCCTCAGGAAGCGGAACGCAGACGCGAACGCTCGCGGGGTTCGAGGGCATCCGGAGCCGACGTGCCGCGCCTGCCCCGGACAGAATGTTGATCGCCCAGCACGCTGCGGGTTAAGTCTCTTGCTGTGGGGCTGGGTCAGATAGGCGCGGAGCGTGTCGCAACGTTCGTTTTACATCCGGGGCGGTGATCAGCGTGGCAAGGCACGGGGGCGCCGCCGGTGGATCGGCATCGGCGCCCCAGTCGTTCTGATCTTAAGCGCGCTATTCCTTGGCGTCCACTTCGGGCCCCAGCTCCTCGCCCGCCATCTTGTCGGAAACTACTTCCGCGGGCTGAACATCGATACCAGCGGCGTCGACACCCTGACGATTGATCCTTGGGCGGGCAGGGTTGCAGTCGGACCGGTTGCCTTTCGTGGCACAGGCCCGGAAGCCGACGCCGACGCCGCCCAGATCGGCCGGTTGGGGCTCAGTGTCGACTATACGGCCCTGTTTCGCAAACGGGCTTTGCTGGCGGCGGTCATTGTCGAGGGAATCCGCCTCGACGTCCAGCAGACGGCCGACGGCGAGCTCAGTTTCAACGGTATTCCGTTGCGCCAGATCCTCGCCGAACAGGCGCCGGCGGATGCGATAGACGAGGCGAAGGAGGCCGCCGCCGAGGTCGAACAGGCGGAGACGGCGTGGGGCGTGGGCATCGATGACCTCGAGCTGCGGGACAGCCGGCTTGTGTTCACCGATCACAAGGGGGGCCGGGCGACGATCGACGTCGCGCAGCTTGATCTGGAGGGCTTCCGCACCTGGAGGGCGGACGTTCCCGGCAGCTTCCGCCTGCAAGGCAGCCTCAACGGCATGGGGATCGCCGCCGAAGGAACGGCGACACCCCTTTCGAGCAACATCCGGATCGATTCCAGGGTCGATGTCAGCGGCATCACGATCAGCAGGATCGAGGCCTACACCGGTCCGCTCGGGTTTTCGTCCAGCGACGGCACGCTCGATCTCAGCCTGACGAGCAAGGGCGCTGCTGTTTTCCCCGACGCGCGGGTCGATGCCGCGCTCGATGCCCGGATCGCTATTCGCGGGCTGGACGCAGCGCGTGCCGACATCGGCGCCTTCAAGCTTGCGGGTGGCAGCATCGCCCTGCCCGCGCTCGCGTTTACGTACGACGGCACAGGCTCGATCGGGCTCACCGGAACGGCCGACGCCGCGCTCGATGGATTGGATATCCGGGTTGCCCAGGGAACGCGTGTTGCCGCCGCCTCGTTGCGCGCGGATGTCCAGGATCTCCGCGTTGCCTTGCCCACGACCGGCGCCGTCACGCTCACGGCCCGGCCGACCCTGGCGCTCGAGGGGGTTGAGTTGGGCGGGCCGGACATCGAGGGGACCATCGCAACGACGAAGATCGCCTTGACTGCCTTCGCGTTCGACCCCGCCCGGCTCGCAATGGTGGTGACCGGAACGATGGCTGTGAACGCGCTTGATCTGGTCGTGCCGCTGCGCAAGCCGATCCGGATCGCGATCGCCAGCTTCAACGGGACTGCCGACGGCACCGAGTTCGGCTTCGGGGATCGGACCCTGCTGCGCGGCCCGATTGCCGCGGTCGCTGATGGTGTCGCCGTAACGGTAGCGATGAAGGTCCCCACACCCCCGCAACCGCCGCCGGCACTCCACATCACATCGGCACATTTAAGCGCCGAACTGCCCCGCTTTGTCTATGAGGAGCAGGCGGAGGGGGACCACATTAACCTCGGCGGGCCGATGGCGGCGTTCGACGGCTTCGTAATGACAACGCCGGTAGCACCCGGTTTCGCGCTCGACGTCCGGGCCGATCGTCTGAACGTCAAGGATCCCGCATTGGAGCTGAACGAGTCTGCTCCTGACGGAGCAACCCTCTCGCTGGTCGCGCGCGCCGATGTCAGCGCTCCCGATTTCAGCGTCGCTTACCGACAGGATGCGGCGCCGGCCGACGCGCCGGCCGCACTCGGCGCGCGTTTGCGGATGTTCGCGTTCGGCATGCGCGAGCTGACCTGCGCCGAGAATGGCCCCGCGCTCACCGTCAAGCTCGCCGGCCCGCTCACGGCTGATCGCCTCGACGTTGCGCTCGCCGCCACCCCGGATCAGGCGGAAGCGGCTGCGATGGTGACGAAACTCGATCTGGACTTGACCGACGTCGGCTACCACGAGGAACCGGTCGCGATCGACTGGCATGCCAAGCTCGATCTGGCGATGCGTGCACTTGAGCTGAGCCTCGACAAGGGCCGGCGGGCGTCGGCGCGAGTGAGTGACGTCAAGCTCGACGCGCTCGATGCGAACGCGAAGCCGCAGATCGCCTTCGAGCGCTTGCGCCTGGGCAAGCTCGATGCGAGCCTGATCCGCCCGAAAGCCGCTGCGCCAGCACCAGCAGAAGCGAAAAAATCGGCACGGCGGCCGGAGAAACCGTCGGCGCGGGACGCGAAGAATGCGGCCCGATGGCCGCCTGGCGGCCTGCCCGCGATCCGCATCGGCCAGTTGGCGATCCTCGACGGAGCGAAGCTCACTGTGGCGGACGAGGCGGTGCAACCGGCGCGCAAGAGCACGCTTGAAATCCAGAAGTTTGCGCTTGTCGATCTTGACAGCATCCAGCCGCAACGGGTGAGCGACCTGCGGCTCGACGCGCGGTTGGACGGCGCGCCCATCACGGTCGACGGCTGGGGCACGATCTTCAAGCCCAAACCGGACTTCGGCTTGACGGCGCGGGTCGACGGCTTGCGGCTTGCCTCGGTGTCGCCCTACGTCGGGCCGGAAATCGGGCTTGACCTCGTCGGCGGCACGATCGACGTCGATGCCCGCGCCGGCGCGCAAACGGCCCGCCTGGAGGGCGAGGTGAAGGCGACCATCAGGGACGCCGCATTTGCGGATCGGCCGGGGGCGGGTGAAGATGCCATTTCGCGTTCCATCGGCTTGCCGCTGAACGCGATCGTCGATTTGCTGGAGGACGCGGACGGCACCATCGATGTCGTGATCCCGTTCGAAGGCGATCTGGCGTCGCCCGATTTCGATCTTTCGCAGGTGATGTGGACCGGGTTCGTGCGGGTCTTGCGGGCCCTGGTGACGGCGCCGTTCAAGCTGGTCTCGACGTCGGTGTCCCTGCTGTCAGCGTCGGAGCAGGCAGGCGGCGCTGACCAGAGCGGCGGCAAGGCGGCATTCACGCTCGAGCCCATTCCGTTTCCGGCCGGAAGCGCCACGCTTGATGCGGGTGCACGGCCACGGATCAAGAGCCTGGTGCAGGTTCTGAAAGATCGGCCGCGGCTGCGCCTCAAGGTCTGCGGAATTGCGGCGCAGGCCGACCTGGGCCCGACTCCGACGCCGCAAGCGCCGACGCCGCAAGAGTTGACGCCGGAGCAAACGGCCGCCCTTGCCCGCCTCGCCGCCCGACGGATGGATGCGGTCGCGCGCGAACTGACGGCGGGAGGCGGAATTGCTGGCGAGCGGATCCAGCGCTGTCCGGCCCCTGTCGTCGATCCGAGCGACACCGGCGGTCCGCGCGTCGCCGTCAGGTTCTGATGCGGCGCGTTCCGTTGGGCGCGGGGAGCCGCGGATGACGCATCGCTATTCCGCCTTACAATTAACGACGCTTGATCTGGGCTACGCGAGCTGCTGGAACGCGCGGCCCAAGGCACGATCGACCGCGAGCCGGCCGCAGCCGCCAGATAACGCCAGGTTTCAGAACGGATAGCGCAGCACCGCCGCCAGGTCGCCGCCACCGGGAATCTCGTCGCGGCGCAAGGCCAGCACCCGGGCGCCGGCGAGGAGGGCGCGGCTGACGATCTGGTCGATGACGCCGTGCGTCTCGGCACTCGCCGCCGCGGCGAAGGCCACGCTTCCGTCCTCATCGTCGACCACGCCCGGGACCTGCGCATCGATGTCGGCGGCGATCACCGCCACCGCGCCGAACGTCGCCGCCTTGGCGGCGTGCGCGATGTCGGTGGTGGTGCGCCCCTGCTTGCCGCGCACCGCAAACAGATCGGCGAAATCGCGCACCTTTTCCGCGTGCAGGGTATCGAGGACGGCACGCGCGGCGAGCGCCAGATCGTGATCGGAGGTGGTCTCGGGATTGCCGTCGATCGTCGCCGCGGCGAGATGGGGATAGCTGCAGGCGGCGCGGAAGATGCTGTCCACCGGCGCCGTCGACGCCAGGATCAGCGGCGTCTCGCGGCCGGCGAGGAATTCCCGCAGCGCCCCGTCGACGGCGCGCACGTACTGGCCCATGCGCACCTTCTGGCCCTCCGAGCCCTGGATGCGGCCGCGCGGCGAGCGGCTGTTGAGGGAGCTGCGGCCAACAGCGTCACTCATGTCCTTCGGCAGGTCCGGCACCCGCACGGTCGTCGCCGGCAGGTCGGCGGTGACCTCGACGAGGCGCACCGCGTTGATGGCGAGCGCCAGCACGAAGGCCTCCTGGTCGGAGGTCACGGCGCGGAGCAGCGGCTTGATGTGAAAGCGGTCGGCCACCTCGACCATCGCCGTCAGCCGGTTCGCCAGCCGGAAGGTCACCAGCGTTTTCGGCGTCACGAAGATCGCGAGGCTGCGCGCCTGATACGCCCAGAACGCGTCGTCCTCGGCGAGCTCGCTCAACTGATCGGTGATCGGCTCGATGACGCGCGGGTGATGGCCGGCGGTGGCCAGCTGCTGCGCCGCCTCGCGCGCCAGGTTGCCCAGCGCGATACGGTCGGCCTGCGCATCCGGCGTGATAGGTGTCGTCGGCAGATAGATCGACAGGCACGCCGGCTCCCGCCGCGTTGCCAGGTGTTCGAAGTCAGAGCGGGTGGGGATATCGACGTGCAGCACCGGTGCCTCCGCGAGAATGGTTGACTGCCGGCCACCATGCTGGCCGCGATCGCCATTGTCCAGCGACGGCCGAGTTCTGGCTCACCGTCGATCAGCTCACTTCGGAACCGGGTTCGGTAGCGACGACTTATGCACGATGATCCTTAGCTTGCCGTCGTCACCGCGCCGGAACACAAACAATTTGTCCACCATCGTCTCGGCGCCTTTGGCATCGGTAAGATAGACGTTGCCCATCGTTGCAGCAAAGTCACCGTCAATCAGCACCCCGGCATTGTCACCAGCGTTCGTGTATCGACACCCGACCCACGGTTTCAGCGCAAATCCATCATCGTTTGGATACTTAGGGTTTCCGCCGATGAAATAGGCTGCCGCCCCCTCCTTATCCAACCGGAATGTCTGCTCGCCAAAGGTCAGGGTGGGGTTGAACAGCACGGTGCCGTGATCGTAGTTATAAGTGTTCGAGAGCACGCTCACCGCGATCGTTTTGTAATCGCCGCCCGTGGCGTGTGCTTTCGCGATGCTGAGCAGGGCGTCACACCACGCCTGTTGGGCCGCGTTCACGTCCTCGACCGTGAGAGGCGTTTGCGCAGCAGGAGCCGCCGCTGCACTCCTGGGTGCCAGCGATGGAAACCCGCTGCACACGATCGCCGCTGCCGCGCACACGCCTGCCGCAGTCACTCGAGTGGTTTTCATGATGTCATTGTACCTTCAAAGCTGAGGAAAGCGCTCATGCGCAACTGCAACGTCACGGGTCGATACCTGCGATTCGAAAACTATCTCAGGCCAACGGCGAACACAACGATCCGCGGTGACGGCTTCCGCGCATAGGACGCGCACTCTTGTTCTCCCCTCGTCATTTGCGTTGATTTGCCCCGCCGTGCGGGAGCCGCTGGAGTCATCGGCGGCAGTGCGACGGTGCCGAAACATACGGGCGGGTGCGCGGCGATCATAGCGTTTATCGTGGCGTTTATCGTGCGCCGCCCACTTTGCCGAAAGACACCGCCACGATCGCGACCACACCCGAGCGCCATCGGAAATCGACTCGCCGTATCATGTCGCCGGTCCGCTGGGAGGAAGGGTTAGAGCACATTCGTAGACACGGTTTTGATGTGCCCCTTGAACTTAGCAAACGGGTTTGGGATGTCCGCTTCCTTGTGGAAGTGCTCTAGAAACATGATCGTGGAGCTGAGCGCCCATACTACGAAGCTATGTGATGCCCAGGCACGAGGGAAAACTGGTTCGTTCGGGAGAAAACCGGAGGTTTCGAATTTCCCCTTCAGTCGCTTTGAGAGCTTGTCATGTTCGCGCTGCTCGCCAAACCATTCCGGCCGAAAGTGCACCAGCGCATTGCGGAGCTTGATGAGATCGTCGGCGCTCTGGACTTGAGGCGTTCCCATGTCGAGCTTCTTGCCCATTCGAATACCCAATATGGCACGGTACTTTTGAAGTATCGATCCACTGTCGAGCGCTTCCACAACGACATCGGTGGCGACCGGATTCAAATAAGGTGAGATTGCAGAACCTTCGAAGAACAGATCATTCACATGGCACTCGATGGATGCAACACTGAGAGTGGCAACACCAAGTGCGTTCTGGAAGATTTCTTCCCAGAACGCGCCAAACGACTGGCCTGCGTATTCCCGTTCTACTTCGCTGATGCGGTTTGCGAAGCGGTCGGCTGCAAGCAAGTGATGCAGCGCGAGGACCACCCTTGTCTTAGCCGTCGCTGTGACCGTAACATTATCTAGAAGCAGGCTAGCGTTTGCCTCAATCATGGTTGGGTTCACGTCATTTCATCGGCGGGGCACCGGAAACCACAGCCTGCTCATGTTGCAGAGGAAGGCTTAGAACAACGAAGGCCACCCGAGGTGCGTCGCCCCTTCCGCTCCACTATCCTGTAGGTTTCGCCACGCCGCCGCAATGCGATTGTTGACGAAATAGAACATCGGCTTACCGCGAGTTCCGCAATTGGCGAATCGCGGAGGATTGCTCACCCGTGGCAGGCTTGCCGTGGGCTTACGGTGACACCACGGCTCCTCGCTGGCCGCGAGGGTGGCGTGCGTGCCCAAGGGCAGCGACCGCTATGGCCGGGTGCTGGCGACCTGCTTCGTCTGATACCGATCGAGCATCGCAGGGCGGGTTAGGGGCGAAGCCCAACGCGCCGAATGAGTCGGCACCGGGAGCCAAAGGGGCGGATCACACTGCGCTTCAGATCTGCCCTACGTAATCCATCGTTGATCCGGGCTACGCAAACTTAGCCCTATGGCACGCCAGCTTCTAACAACTGCAAAGACCTCGTTCTACCAATGGACAGCCATTCGTCATTTAGATGTTTTGCTATACTTTCAATGTCATGAAATAGTGTCGCGTAGTTTATATTATTTATTGCAAGATTCCAACGAATTGCGGCGGCCGGATTTCTATACATCTTTTTCTGGCGATCTTTCGCGTGCTTTAAAACGATCTTGACCATTATCCCCTTTTCAGTGAGCATTGTATCATCAAAAATGAGTCTCCTATGGGGATGGAATGTAAACTTCCCTGCTTGCCTTACTAAACGGGAGTTTATATGCGGCGGATCAATCATTACCCAGGCATCCTGGTCCTTCGGCTTCTTGTTCATATTTTCTGGCTTTTTATACAACTCCCGATCTACAGATAAGCACCAAACAGTTCCAAAATCTCCGCCATACTCGTTTTTGCCTATAATTTTCCCATCGTTCCTACGTGCGACGACTTTTTCAACGGCAAAATAAAGTGCAACTATAGGGCTTGTCGTCCAGTCTAATAGTCTTGTCTTAAGACCTTCATGTTGAGCGAAAAACATCCATCGCCAGTCGTCCCAGTCTTGAATGTCCGGCCACGTGAAGGCGAGACATCTATTCTTAAACTGGTAGAATACCCGGGAAAAATCATCGTTATCATCACTGATAATCTCCTCACCATCCTTAAAGCACTTATATCTAATTCCGATGTCAAATTCATCACTCCTCACGCCGCGGAAAGACCAAGGCAAATGAGAGCTGATCCAGCTTGCAAACCGCAAATAATCTTCGTAGCTGTGAAGCCACACCTCGTCATAAAATCTGCTATCGCCGCTTTCAGTAGCAGATCCTGGCGGGAAATGCTTCCCTAGTGTATCTGGATCAAAACCGCGCAGTTGTTCAATCGTATTTAGGATGTATGTTTTATTGGATACGGATGCGCTGGTGGTGTCCGGCCCCTTTTCGGACGAGCCTATAACGAGTGTCATATTTTTTCATCCCGTCTGAAAACATGGTGCCGCAGGAGGGATTTGAACCCCCGACCCGCGCATTACGAATGCGCTGCTCTACCCCTGAGCTACTGCGGCGGCCATGGCAGCGGGCGCCGGTAACGGCGATACGCCCGGACGCCTAACCCTAGCGCCCTCGCGCCGGCGGAGCAAGGCGAACGCTTGAACTCCGCATGAGCGCCCGCCCCGCCGATAAAGCCTTGTCAGCGCACCGGCGCGGGCTCAGGCGTCGGGGTCGGGGCTTCCACGGGTGCCGCGTCGTTCGCGGCCGAAGGCGGTGTCCCTGCTTCGGGCGCGGCCGTCGGCTCATGTGCGGGCTCATGTCCCGGCTCACGTGCGGGCTCGTGTCCCGGCTCGTCGCCCGAAGCCCGCATCAGCCACGTGCGCGCGGCGGCCAGGTCGCCGTGCTCGCCCTCTTCCAGCTCCGCCATCAGGCGGCAGACGCGCGCCACCGCATCCGCACCGGAAACAGGCGCCAGCGCCGCGCGCGCCTCGCTCCAGTCCTGCGCCTCCAGCGCCGCTCCGGCGATAACGATCCGACTCTCCAGGTTTTCGGGGTTGCGCTTGGCGAGCCGCTTGGCAGCGTCAAGCTTTTTCCTCGCATCGTCGCAGCGACGCGCGCGCCAGTACAGCGCCGCCAGTTCCGGCTCGGGATCGAGTTCCCAGGCCCGCTCGACGGTCGATGCCGCGCGGCTGAAATCGCCCTCCGCCAGCAGCAGCTCGACGTAGCGCACGGCTGCCGCCGTGTAGCTCGGATCGGCCTTGAACGCCTTGGCGGCAAGCCGCAGGCGCTCGGCGCCGCCGCCCATTTCGCTCTGGCCGGCGACGATCTCGGCCCGCTCACGCGCGACATGGCCTTCGGGGATCAGCTTGAGCTTGACCGCCTCGTCGAACGTCGCTTCCGCGTCGCGCCAGCGGCCGAGTCGCTTCTGCAGGTCGAACAGGGTCGAAACGACCCATTCGCTTTTCGGGTTGAGCCGATGCGCTTCCTCCGCGAGGCTCAACGCCTGGGCCCAATCTTCGCGCTTCATCGCCTGGGTGAGCAGCCCGCGCAGGCCGAGGAACTGGGTCCCCTCCATGGTGCGCAGCGTGCCGAAGAAGTCCGCCGCCGCGCGGTCGTCGCCCTGCAACTGCGCCGCCTGGGCCGACAGCAGCATCGTCAACGGCCGGTTGTCGAGCAGCGTCGATGCGCGCCGCGCCTGCTTGCCTGCCGTCGAGGCATCGCCGGCGGCGACCGCCACCAGGCCGCGGCTCAGCGCCTCGTAGCCGCGCCGCTGCCGCCGCTCACGCCCGGCACCGCTCAAGTTCCGGCGCACGCGGCCGATCATCACCAACAGCCGGTCGAGGACGAACAGGGCCATCACCAGCAAGATCAACGCCAGCATGAGGACGCCGGCGCTGGTCTCGATGTGGTAGCCCTGCCAGTCGAAGGTGACGTGGCCGGGGGCGCGCGCCACCGAGGCGCCGACGACGGCCAGCGCCGCCGTCAGAACGAGGAAAATGAGCCAGCGGATCATCGCCTCAGCTCCTCGTCGCCGCCGGCTGCGGCAGGATGCTCGCCTGCAGCGCGACCAGCGCCTGATCGACGGCGAGCCGCGCCTTCGCGGCCTCGATCCAAGGCGCTGCCGCCGCTGCCGCCTTCGTGTCCAGCCCATCGAGCGCCTTCACGGCCGCGGCGAGATCGCCCTTGGCCAACACCTGCTCGGCTTCGGCCAGCCGGCCGTCGATGCCGCCGGCGGCGATCGCATCCGGGCCGGTTTTGCGGATCGAGACCAGCTGGGTCAGCCGGTTGAGCGTGCGCTCCGTCCACGTCTCGCCGGTAAGTGCGGCCTTGGTGCCGGCCACCGCGCGTGCCACCGCCGGGAAGCGAGCCTTGAGCGTCTCGACCGTCAGGGCGCCCGTTGCGGCGTAAGGTCCAAGAGCCTCGATCGTCGGCCGCGCGCTCTCCGGCGCCACTGCCTGCAGCGCCTGCAGCTCGGCGGTGAAGGGACCGCTGCGGTTGACGGCAACCGCAAGCTGGTTGGCCGCCAGCACCGCCAGGTGGAGGGATGCGGCCTCATCCCGCGTCACCACCGCCGTCTCACGCAGCTCGCGCAGGCTGTCGGCGAGCCGCTTGGCCTGCAGGCTGTCCTTCTCCAACGCCTCGACCCGCGGTTCCACGCGCTCGGTGCTGCCGACGGACTTGAGGAGCTGGCTCAACTCCTGGTCTTGCGCCTCCAGCCGCTGCGCCAGCGCATCGCCGCGCTGCTCTGCGCCTTGGACGCGGCGGTCGATGCCGCCCGTCCGCTGTTCAAGGGTATCGATGCGCCGCGCGACACTCTCGACCCGCTGCTCCATCGCGTCTGCCCGCTCAAGGAACGGCTGCGGCGCGCTCGCGGCTGCCGCCGCCTCACCGCCTGCAGGCGCCGTAGCGGCCGGCATTTGTTCGAGCCGCGCCGTCGTCGCCGCGAGCCGCTTCTCGGCCTCGGTCGTTTCGCTCTTGAGCCTGGTCAGCGCCGCCTCGAGGGCGTCAATCCGCGCCCGCAGGTCGCGGTCGAGCTTGCTCAAGTCCGCCTGCGATGCGGCGGGCGCGGCCTCAGGAGGGATCAGGCCCGGGAAGGCTCCGGCAAGCAGCGGCCGCCACTGCGGTTGGGTGAACCAAGCGGCCGCGGCGAGAATGGCGACGACGATGAGTGTCCACAGGACGGTGCGGAAGCCGCCGCCCTTTCGCCGTGCCGGAGCGGCCGTACCAGCAGCAGCAGCAGGCCGTGCAGAGCTCGGTGCCGCCATTGCCGCAGCAGACGCGGTTGCCGCCGCCGATGCTGGGGCCTCGCTGTCGCCCGCCCAGGATGCCGCTCGATCGGATGCCGCTCGATCGGATGCCTCTCGATCGGATGCCGCAGAATCGGATGCCGCCGGGTCGAATGCCGCTGGATCGGATGCCACTCGATCGTATGCCGCGGCCTCACTGTCGCCCGCCCAGGATGCCGCTGGGTCGGGTGCCGCTGGATCGGGTGCCGCTGGATCGGGTGCCGCCACCTGGGATGGCACCGACCCGGATGCGGCTGCGGTGGGTGCCCCATCGTCCGCGCGCGTCGGTTCCGGCGCGCCCTCGGGAGAATCGCCCTTGGCCACGGTACTCATGCGGGCCTGCCCTCCATCCTCGAATTCCCGGTTGTCCCCGGTTGATGGCGCCGACATTACAGCCATCGGCGCGACGGTGGGAGACAAAATCGTGCCGCGTTTCAACTGGGCATCATCGGGCCGCGAACCGGCACTTCGGCTGCGACGCGCGCGACAGCCGCCACGAGCGCCGCTTCCGTCGGCCCCGCGGCCACGACGATGCTGCGCCAGGGAACGGGGCGCACGGCGGCGGCGACGGCGGCACTGAGGCAAAAGGCGTCAAGGCGCGCGCAGTGCGCTGCCAGGTTGTCCACCGTGACCAGCCGCACGAAGGTGGCGGCCGTCCGCGGCGAGTAGAGGAGCACGCCTGCGAGCGCGCCGTCGCGCAAGGCCGCTGCCGTCTGCTCGCTCAGCGCTTCGGCCGTCCGCGCCCGGTACAGGACCTCGCGGCGGCAGCTGAAGCCGGCCTCGGTGAGGAGGGCTGCGAGATCGCCGGCCACGGCGGTGCCGGCAGCATGCAGGAGTGCGCCGCGGGCGGGATCGAGCCGCGATTGTGCCAGCGCGGCCAGTGCAGCGACGTCACCGGCTGCACTCTCGACCGCGGCAAAGCCTTGCGCGCGCG
>JBATPX010000222.1:0-2591 GCA_049291695.1 Defluviicoccus sp. | reverse complement strand
CATCGAGGGCGTGCACCAGATGCGGGTCGCGATCCGGAGGTTGCGCTGCTGCCTCGCGCTGTTCGGCGATCTTTTGCCGGCCAGCCAATGCCAGTATCTCGATGGCGAGTTGCGGTGGCTCCTTAAGGAATTGGCGCCGGCGCGCGACTGGGATGTCTTCCTCGACGAAACCCTGCCGCCCGTGCTGCAGCGGCTGGAGGACGAGCCGCGCCTCGATGAGCTCCGGCTGCAGGCGCAGGCCAAGCAGGACGAAGGGTATGCCCGCGCCGCCGCCGCTCTGCAGGCGCAGCGCTACACCGGCCTCGTGATGCTGCTCGCCGCTTGGGCCGATGGGCGCAGCTGGCACGATCCGTTCGGACCGCCGGCTCACCCCTCCCTGGCGCTCAAGGCGACCGAGGCGGTCTCGCATCTGCTCGATCAATTGTTGGCGGCGGTGAAGGACTGCGGCGCCGATTTTGCCGCCCTTGATGCCGTGCAACGGCATCGGCTGCGCATCGAGATCAAGAAGCTGCGCTACGCCACCGACTTCTTCGCCTCCCTTTTTCCCCGCCGCCGTCTCACTCCCTTCCTTGTAACGCTGAAGACTTTGCAAGATCGCCTCGGGGTCGAGAACGACGCCGCGGTCGCCCGTCGGCTTTTGCTGCGGCTGGCGACGGAAATGCAGGGCCGCGAGCGTACCCGGCTGGCGTACGCTGCCGGCCTCGTCGTCGGCTGGCACGCTCACACCGCGGACAGCCGGCAGCAGCATCTGGACGCGCTGTGGACCAAGTTGTGCGCGTATCCGCCGTTCTGGCGGCCGACCGTAGTCAGCGCAGCCGACAGCGCATCCGTCGCCGTGGTGTGACTGGAAGCTGGCCGCGCCGGAGTGCCCGCTTTAGCGGGCTGCCGGCGGCGCTCCTTTTTCTGGCCTGATCCGCTCGACGGACTCTTCGAGTGCGGTGCAGTGCGGGGCGGCAACGCGCATGTCCTCGTCGGAAACGGCGTCAATCGCCTTCCACAGGGCGCCGGACGTGTTTGCCTCGACATCGCGCATCGTCTCGGTAAGCTGCTTGCGAATGTCCGCCTTTTGCTGCGGCGTCATCTTGGGATTGCTGTCGATCTCTTGCAGCATGCGCTCCATTTCCTCGCGGGCGCGCGCAGTGCGCTCCTGCGGCGTTCCCATCTGCTTGCGCCAATCGGGGTTTTCCCGCTGCGCGTCGATGGCGGCACAGGTGGCAAACACCCGGAACGACTGCCGGCAGTAGGCCTCGCCGTCGGCAAAGCCGTGCGTGCGCACCACCTTCTCCATGTCAGCGAACCCGGGGACTGCGCGCTGCTCTTCGGCGAACTTGCAGGGATCGTCCCCGGCCTTCTCCATCGCCTCCTTGCCTTTCGGGCTCTGGGCATACGCCCGCATGGCGGCCTCGTGTTTGGCGAACACGGGAGCGAGATCGCGGTTGGCGCTGATCACGCTCAGCACACCCTTTTCGGTCAGGGCCGGTTGGGCGGCGCTGACGTTTGCCGGCGGCAGGACGACGGCCAAGCTCATAAGCACGGCCAGGACGAACAGCATAGAACGACTCCTCCTTGATTGATGGCTGCGACGCGTAGCGCGCTTGCGGTTTCGATGTCAAACGGCGCGATCGCCTCGGCCGCCGTCTGCAAGCGGCGGCGTAAGGGTCGGCAGGCGCGCAAAACTGTGGCGGCAGGGTCGTGCGGCCGGCTAAAGTCCCGTCTTATGACCGTCGTGCCCCCCACCGAACCCACTTCCGCGATGATGCCGCCTCGGTTTGACACCGCTTTCTGCAGCCAGCTCGAAGCGCTCTTCCGCTGGCGCCGTGACGTTCGCCGCTTTCGTATCGAGCCGATCGAGGACGACGTTGTGAATGCGCTCCTGGCGCTTGCGGCATTGGCTCCTTCGGTCGGCAACAGCCAGCCGTGGCGGTTCGTGGTGGTCGCCGATCCGGAGCGGAGGGCTGCCGTCCGGCAGGAGTTCGCGCGCTGCAACCATGCCGCGCTCACCTGTTACACGGCCGACCGGCAAGCGCTCTATGCTCGTCTCAAGCTTGAAGGACTCGACCGGGCGCCGGTCCAGCTCGGCGTGTTTGCCGATACGGCGACCAGTGTTGGCCACGGTCTCGGTCAGCAAACGATGCCGGAAACGATTGCCTACTCGGTCGTGGGTGCCGTGCACGCCCTGTGGCTGGCGGCCCGCGCGCACGGCATCGGCATGGGCTGGGTCTCCATCCTCGAACCGGCGCGGGTCAGCGCTATTCTCGATACGCCATCGGCCTGGCAGCTCATCGCCTACCTCTGCCTGGGCTACCCCGAAGAGGAGCACCTCGACCCGGAGCTGGAACGGCACGGCTGGCAGGCGCGGGTCAGCATCGAACGGTTCGTCGTCCATCGCTGAAAGCATTCGCGTCGGACCGGCTCCGCCTCACCCGTTCTCCCACGCTTTCGCCCGTTCAAGCGCCTTCTGCCAGCCGGCGCGCAGGCGCTGCACGTCCGCGGCCGGCATCTGCGGTTCGAAGCGGCGGCCGGGCGCGATGAACGTAGCGATCTCCGCATCGTCCCGCCAGAAGGCGACAGCCAAGCCGGCGAGGCAAGCC
>JBATPX010000221.1:0-2236 GCA_049291695.1 Defluviicoccus sp. | reverse complement strand
CGCAACGCCGGGCTCTCCTCGATCAGCGGATCGATGCGCTGCTGCGAGAAGCGCTTGGCGAGTTCGACCGACGGCTGCACCGCCAGCATCGGCCCGGGAGCGTAGTGGATGACATAGCCGATCCAGTTGGCCGCAGCTTCGGTCGCGCCGAGTTGGCTGCCTTTCATGAACACGATCCGCTGCGCGGGATGCCTGGGGATTAGCGCGTCCATGATCTCGCGCAAGTAAGGTGTCCGCGACGTCCGCCACGGCCCGGCCTCCGAGGCCCCGCGCGGGCTCAAGATGCGGTGACGATCCGCCCACATCGAAACGGTGAGATCGGGATCCGGCGTCAGCCCGGTTGCCCAGGCGCGCCAAAGATCCGCCGCGCCATCGAAGGCGAAGGGAACTTCTGGCACATCTGCCAGAGGTTCATGCATCGCGCTACCCCAGCTCCGGCCGGATATCGGCCAACTCAGACAGGTGCTGGCGGATGTAGGTTTCGAGAACGATTTGCATCGCGTGCGGATCGAGCCCCAGCTCGGCCGCCATCATCGCGGCAACGCGCGCCGGCCAGCCGGACCAGGCGTCGCGTTCCTGCCGCGCCAGGCGGAACACCATCGCCACGGCGCGGGCCCGGTCGACCAGCTCGCCGCGCAGTTTTTGTAGGCGCATCTTGCGTTCCTGCGCCTTCAACACCTCGTTCGCGGTGCGCGCCTGCAGATACGTCATGCCGCCGGCGGCCTGCGGTGCCGGCAGCCCCTGTTCACGCAGCGTCTCGGCGACCGCGCCGACTGCCGTGTCCGGCACCGGCCGCAACGACGGGTTACGCCGGCCGCGCTGCATCGAGGGATCGGTCGCCTGCCGGCGCCGGGCATCGGATGCCGCGGCGTCGATCGAGCCGTCGGCATGCAGCACGAGCCGGCCCGAAGCGCGCGCCTTCTGCACCGCACCGCGACTGATGCCGGCGTGCGCCGCGTACTCGCGCTCGCTCATGCCCTGGCGTTGGATTGTCATGCGCTCATCCTAGGGCGCGATCAGAAACACACGCGATAACAGTCGATTAGCCTTGATGTCCGGGCGGGCTTACGCCTTCATGTGATCGTCAAGAGCGAATGAACCAGGAACGAAGGCAACGACGATGACGATGACGATCCTGCCCACAACCAACGAAACGTGGGGGTTCTGGGGCAGCATGGGCTACACGACAGCCGATCAAAGCCAAGCTTGGGCCCTGGCGGCGACGGCCATCGCCAAAGCGACCAGCGGCACACCGGAAGCGGTGCGCCACGCTACAACGGCTTCGCCGTTGCTTAACGCTGACCGTCGCTTGCGCGACGTCCTGGATAGCCGCCAAGGCCGCCACTTCGCCGACGACGTTGCCAACGGCCTGTTCGCCGGCCGCACACTCGCAGCGGCGGTCGACGCCGCGGTCGCGACGTGGATGGCCTGGCGGATCGACAAGCAGACCGAACGCGAACACGGCATTCCCAGCGGTCTGCCCTACCTCACCGGCTGGGTGATCCACCACCAGCTCGAAGCCGAGATGACCGAATGACAGCGATCGCCCGGTCGTCAAAGCCCCGGTCGCCTGAGGCGTCGGGGCTTGCGGGCGTAGAAGGCGCCGCGATCGCCGCGGCGCCGGATGAGAGGACGCTACCGATGACCGATCTCACCAAAGCGCAGCTGAACACGATCCTCAGCGCGCTCGACCAGCAACCGCGCAATCCGAACACCAAGGACGCCGCCTTGTGCGCGATCGGCCGCCATGCCGAGCGACTGGGGCTCAGCGTCGAGGATCTGCTGGCGACCGCCGCTGGCCTGCTTGATGGCCGCTTGAACCCCGAAGACTGGCGCGCCGAGATCAGCGAGCGGCCCGAACCTGCTGAGGCTCTTCCCGATGACGCCGTCCCCGAGCCCGCCAGCGATCGAAGCAGTACCGCGCCAAATCCGAACTTAGTTCGGTTTTCTTGCGATGACACCGCCCCCGAGCCTGCGAGCGATGAACCGCGGCCCCGCCGGCAACGTGAAGGCACCAAGCAGGCGCGGATGATCGATCTCCTGCGCCGCCCGGAAGGGGCCACCGTCGAGCAGATCATGCACGAGACCGGCTGGCTGGCGCACACGTGTCGCGGCGCCATGGCCGGCACGCTCAAGAAGAAGCTCGGGCTCACCATCACCACCGAACGGGTTCGCTGCGTCGGCCCCAATCACGAGGGCGCACGTGGCAGCTACACTGTCTACCGGCTGCTGGCCG
>JBATPX010000220.1:0-27954 GCA_049291695.1 Defluviicoccus sp. | reverse complement strand
CCGCACCGGTGCGACCGCCGGCCGCCGGCCGCCCGGCCGCGCCATCGCAAGCGCAAGCCGACGCGCTCAAGCGGGCGGTGCTCTATCGCGATGACGACATGATCATCCTCGACAAGCCGGCCGGGCTTGCGGTGCAGGGCGGCACGGGCATGGCGCACCACCTGGATGGCATGCTCGATGTCCTGGCGGCAGGTGGCGAACGGCCGCGGCTGGTGCACCGGCTCGACAAGGATACCTCCGGCGTTCTCGTGCTCGCCCGCAGCGCCGCGAGCGCGGCGGTCTTGGGTCAGGCATTCCGCAGCCGCGAGGTCCGCAAGCTCTACTGGGCGCTGGTGGTGGGCGTGCCGGCCGAAGACGTGGGCGCGATCCGCGCCCCGCTCGCCAAGGCGGGCAGCGCAGGCAGCGAGCGCATCGGTGTGGACGCCGCGGCAGGTGTGCCGGCAGTCACGCATTATCGCGTTCTGGAACGGGTCGGGCGGCGCGCCGCTTGGCTGGAGCTGGAGCCCGAAACCGGGCGGACGCATCAGTTGCGCGTGCACTGCCAAGTGCTGGGCACACCCATTCTCGGCGATGGCAAGTACGGCGGCCGGGCGGCGTTTTTGAGCGAGGCCGGGATCGGCCAGCGGCTGCACCTGCACGCCCGCGCGATCGCGTTGGCCTTACCGGCAAGGCCTGCGATCGCCGTCGCGGCACCGCTGCCAGCGCACATGCGCGAGACGTGGAGGTTCCTTGGCCTGCCGGTTGAGACGGAGCAGCAGACGCTCGAACGCTGGTCGCGCACCGGCCAAAGACGGTAGGTTGGTGCGATCGGATGATGGGGTTTCGCTTGCGGCTTCAAGGAGGCGCTTGATGCAACAAATGCTTGCGATCTTTCTCACCGTGTTCCTGGCTGAGCTCGGCGACAAGACGCAGCTGGCGACGCTGTTGTTCGCGACCGACCGGCAGCAGCACCCGGTCCTGATCTTTCTTGCCGCCGGCGGGGCACTGGTCGCATCGACTGCGCTTGCCGTCGCGCTGGGAACGGCGGGCGCCCATTACTTGAGCGCGATCCCGTTGAAACTGCTGGCCGGCATCGGTTTCGTCGCGATCGGGCTGTGGAGCATCTACGCCCACTTCGCTGGCGGCTGAGACGGCGTTCAGGCTGAGGTTCACGCCTGGGCGAGGAGGCGCGCTTCGTGCTGGATGAGCTTGCGCGCTTCCTTGAGCGCCTGGAAGAAGGCGCCGCCGATGATCTTGTCGTTGATGGCCAGCAGGTAAGGGCGCATCGACGGTGCGGCTTCGAGGATCTCGCGCGTCAAGTCGAAATAGCTCGCCCGCAGCTCGGCCGAGTCGCGGGTGATGTACATCAGCTGCACAGCCAAGTAGAGCTGCTTGCAGGGCGTATCGGCGTCGTCCGGCTTCAGGATGTCCTTCTCGCGCAGGATCGGCACGTCGCCCTGGATGGAGAACTTGGCGCGGGCGCCGGTATTGGTAATCAGCGCCTCGCCGATGATGATCCGTTCGCCCGGCTTGAGATCGATCGAGAGTGCCATGGTGCGGATCCTTGCCAGCGCGGCCACTCGGGCAGGGGCGCCGCGGCACGGCCCGCCCTCGCGCTATCTTAGCCTGCCGCGCCGATCAGAACATCTGCAAGACGCTCTGTTGCGCCTGCGCCGCCAAGGACAGCGAATTGACGCCCAGCTGCATGCGAGTCTGCAGCGCCAGCATCTTGGCACCTTCCTCGTTGGGATCGGCCAGCGTCAGCTTATCGGCACCTTCCTCCAGACGCTCGATCAGGGACTTGGTGAAGTCCTCGCGGGTCTGGATGATCGACAGGCCGTTGGCGAGCGAGGAGCTGTAGTTCCTGAGCTTGGTCAGGGCGTCGGAAATCTCCGAAGCCCGCGTCGCGAACGAGGTGAGGTCCGCGTTCGTCCAGTCTGTGGTCGCGGTGCTCCAGGTAATGCCGAGGTCGGTGCCGGTACCGAAATCGGCGCCCGCGATCTCGAAGGTGTTCGAGTTGTCCTCGTTGAACTGGGTGACCAGCTTGTCGTCGGTCAGCAGGTTGATGCCGCGGTAGTTGGCATCCTCGAGCACCGCCTCCATCTGCGCCATTATTGCGTCAAAATCCTTCTCGAACGCGGCAATTTCGGCGTCGGTCCCGGTGCCGCCGCTGTTCAGGTGCTCTTTTGCTTGCGTGACGATCGAGTCCGCCTGCTCCATCAGCCGTGTCATCGCGGTGACGCCGTCGTCGGCGGCCTTGACGGTCTGGATCGACTGGCCCATGCCGTCGAGCAGGCGGCCGAGGTCGGTTGCCCGGTTGGTCAGGCCCTGGGCGGTGAAGAACGAGCGTGGGTCGTCAAGCGCGCTGTTGACCTTGCGGCCGGTCGAGAGCCTGAGCTGCGTGGTATCGAGCAGGCTGTTGGTCTTCTGCAGCGACAAGAGGTTGGCGCGCATCGAGGCGCCGAGGGCGACTTTGTCAACCATTGCGGGGGTGTCCTGTTGAATGCGTTGGCGCGAGAGCGGCTCAGACGGCCTGTTCTGCCGCAGCGGCGGGGGCAGCCGGCGCGGAGACGGCTGCACCGGCGCGGCTCATCAAGCCGGCGGCGATCGTGCGGTTGATCTCGATCAGCGCGTCGACCTTCGCCGGCTCGGGCCTTCCCATCAGTTCGAGGGTCCGCTTGAAGACGAAAATCGCGATGCTGCCGATGTTGTTGCGCAAGTCATTCGGCAACCGCCCGGCGCCGTCGGCGGCTTCGGCGGCGAAAACTGTCCACAGTTTCCTGTTGTGCAGGAGTGCCGCTTCCAATGGCCGCTGTGGCTGTACCTCGCGGCAGGCAGCATCGAGAAGGTTGGCTGCCTTCAGGAGGACGTTCGCCTCGAGCTGCCGCTGGTCAACGACGGCAGCGCCCTGGTGCATGTACGCCGTGGCTGCGCGGGTGTGTGGGTCGTGCATGATCGGTGAGCCTCGTCTCGCATTGAATGCGCCTGGACGCGCCTACGAGGCTGAAGAAATACGCTATGAGTGTGACTTTTCCCTTAAATGTCGCGAAAAAAAGCGAGACCGGCGGCAACAAAGCGCCGGCAAGGTCATCGCGTCGCTCGGCCGGCTAGGTGGCGCGCTTCAGCATCGGCCCCAGCGGCCGGCCGGCAAAGATATGGACATGGAAGTGCATCACTTCCTGATTCGCGTCGCGGCCGTTGTTGGCGAGGATCCGGTATCCGTTTTCGCTCAAGCCTAGGTGCCGCGCCGTCTCGCCGATCGCCTTCAGGAAGCCGCCGAGGAATTCCGGGCTGGCGTGAGCGGTCAGGTCGTCCAGGCTGACGTACGGGCCTTTCGGAACCACCAGCACGTGGGTCGGCGCGAGCGGGTTGATATCGTTGAAGGCGAGCGCGTACTCGTCCTCGTAGACCGCCTTGCACGGGATCTCGCCCCTCAAGATGCGCGCAAAGATGTTGCTGGGATCATAAGCCATTGCCGCTCCCCTTACGCGTCCCGCCGCGTCATGCGTTGTTGTTCTGCGCCGCCTTCAGCGCGTAGCCGGACATTCCTTCCCGTCGCTCAAGCTCGGCCCAGACATCGCCCGGCTGGACGCCGTTCGCCGCCCACAGCACCATGAGGTGATAGAGGAGGTCGGCGCTCTCGGCGGCAAGGCGGCTTTTGTCTTCTGCGAGTGCCGCGATGACGACCTCGGTCGCCTCCTCGCCAACTTTCTTGGCCATCTTCAGGCGGCCCTTGGCGAACAGCCGCGCGGTGTACGATTGTTGCGGGTCGGCGCCGCGGCGGCTGACGATGATCTGGAACAGCTGATCGAGACATCCGTTGGCGGCGGCGCTGCCGTTCTTGGGGGACTTCGCCATGCTGCACGTTCCTCCCTGCGATTATTCTCTGAAAGCGGGAAAAGACGCCCCCGCGGCTTAACGATCGACCTCGCGCACCGGCACACCGGCGGCGCGCATAAACGCCTTCGCCTGGCCGATGGTAAAGGTGCCGAAGTGAAAGATCGAGGCCGCCAGCACTGCCGAGGCGTGCCCTTTCAGAACCCCCTCGACCAGGTGATCGAGCGTGCCGACACCGCCCGAAGCGATCACCGGAACCGGCACCGCATCCGCGATCGCGCGCGTCAAGGGCAGATCAAAGCCCTCCTTGGTGCCGTCGCGGTCCATCGACGTGAGCAGGATCTCCCCGGCGCCGTTGGCGCACATGCGCTCGGCCCATTCGACGGCATCGATGCCGGACGGCCGCCGGCCGCCGTGCGTAAACACCTCGAAGTGGTCGCCCGACACGCTCTTGGCGTCGATCGCGACGACGATGCACTGGCTGCCGAACTTCTCCGCCGCCTCCGCGACAAAGCCCGGCCGCCGCACCGCTTCGGTGTTGATCGAGACCTTGTCGGCACCGGCCAGCAACAGCCGGCGAATGTCGTCCAGCGTGCGCACGCCGCCACCCACCGTCAGCGGCATGAAGCAGACTTCGGCCGTGCGGGCGACGACGTCAAGGAGCGTGTCGCGGTTCTCGTGGCTGGCAGTGATGTCGAGGAAACACAGCTCGTCGGCGCCGGCCTGGTCGTAAACGCGGGCCTGGGCGACTGGATCGCCGGCATCGATCAGATCGACGAAGCGCACGCCCTTGACCACACGGCCATGATCGACATCGAGGCAGGGGATGATGCGGACCTTCAGCATGGCAGCCCCGCGCCGGCGGCTGCCGTCGACTCCCCTTCGAGCAGGCGGACGGCGCTTTTCGCATCGATGCGGCCATCGTAGAGGGCCCGGCCGCAGATGACGCCGTGGATGCGGCTGGCCCCGGCCTCCTTCACCTGTTCCAGGTCGGCGAGCGAGGAAATCCCGCCGGAGAGGATCACCGGCGTGCGCACCGCATCGGCGATCGCCAGCGTGCCTTCGAGGTCAGGGCCGTTCAGCACCCCATCGCGGCCAATATCGGTGACGATCAGGGTGGCCACGTTTAAGTCCTCGAAACGGCGGGCGAGATCGAGCGGTGTCACGTCCGTTGCTGCTGCCCAGCCGTCGGTCGCCACCCGGCCGGCGCGGGCATCGATGCCGACCGCGATCTGGCCGGGAAAGGCACGGCAGGCCTCGGCCACCAGCGAAGGCGTGCGCACGGCCGCGGTGCCGATGATGACGCGCGCAACGCCGCGCGTGAGCCAAGCCTCGATGGTGGCCAAGTCGCGGATGCCGCCGCCCAACTGCACCGGCATGCGGACGGCGGCAAGGATCGCGTTGACGGCCGCGGCATTCATCGGCCGGCCGGCAAACGCGCCATCGAGATCGACGACATGCAGCCAGCTGCAGCCGGCGGCGGCAAAGCACGCTGCCTGGGCCGCCGGGTCGTCGTTGAACACCGTGGCTGATGCCATCTCGCCCTGGCGCAGGCGCACGCAGCGGCCTTCCTTCAAGTCGATCGCCGGGAAGAAGATCATGGCCGCCACTTCAAGTAATTCCCGATCAGCGTCAAGCCGACGCGCTGGCTTTTCTCGGGGTGAAACTGGGTGCCGACGATGTTATCGCGGCCGACCACGGCCGTGACCGGGCCGCCGTAGTCGACCTGCGCCAGGATATGCTCCGGCCGCTCCGGCTTCAGTGCGTAGGAGTGGACAAAGTAGGCGTGCGCGCCTTCGCCAAGCCCGGCCAGGACCGGGTGCGTGGGTTGCACACGTGTCAGCGCATTCCAGCCCATGTGCGGGATCTTGAGGCCTTGCGCGCGTGCTTCGGCCATGAGAACGACTTCGCCCGGGATCCAGCCGAGGCCGGGGTGGTCGCCGTGTTCGCGGCCGACATCGGCCAGGAGCTGCATGCCGACACAGATGCCGAGGAACGGCCGGCCGTCGTCGAGCACGGCGCGTGTCAGTGCCTCGATCATGCCTCCGAGCGCATCAAGGCCGCGCCGGCAATCACCGAAGGCGCCGACCCCCGGCAGCACGATGTGGCTCGCGGCGCGGACATCGCGCGGATCGCCGGTGACCCGCACCGCCATCGCCAGATCGAGCGCCTTGATCACGTGCTCGAACGCTTTGGCCGCCGAACGCAGGTTACCGGAGCCGTAATCGATCAGCGCGACACTCACGCCGAAAGCCCCGCCAGCAGATGCGGGTAGCGCTCGCCGAAGCGCTGCTGCGCCTCGTCCGGGCTGCGGGCGGCCACCAGCGCGACTTCGGCATAGCCCCGCCCTGCCATGGTCCAGCGCTTCAAATCGTTGCCGAACAACCCCGCCAGCACGGCGAGCGCGAACGAGAGGACGCCGCCGCTGGCAGTGCCGAGACCGACCCAGCCGGCCACAAGCGGCAGCAGCAATCCGAGCGCCATCAGGACGATCGCCACCAGCCACAGCCGGTTCCACAGCGCCCACAGGACCGAGACCAGGAAAGCCCCCCACGAAAAGCCCTCGCGGACGAGTACGATGTCGCGCTCGGCATCGCGCACCGGCTGGCGCAGGTGAATCGTGTAGACCTTGAGGCTCACGGCCTGCCTCCGCCGCTGCCGCTGAGTGTGCCCTTGGTCGACGGGACCTCGCTGGCGCGCCGCGGGTCAGGCTCGATGGCGGCGCGCAAGGCCCGTGCGAGCCCCTTGAAGCACGCCTCCGCCACGTGGTGCGTGTTGTCGCCGCAAAGCGCCTCGACGTGCAGCGTCAGCCCTGCATGCTGAGCGAAGGTATGGAACCAGTGGCCGATCAGCTCGGTGTCGAGATCGCCTAAGCGCGCCTGGCCGAAGCGGACCTTGAACACGCACCAGGGGCGGTTGGAGGCATCGAGGGCGACGCGGACCAGCGCTTCGTCCATCGGCGCCAGCGCCTCGCCATAGCGGCGGATACCGCGCCGTTCGCCGAGTGCCGCCGCCACCGCCTGGCCGAGGACGATCGCTGAATCCTCGGTCGTGTGGTGGCCGTCGATGTGGAGATCGCCCTTGGCGGTGAGCGCGATATCGATCAGCGCGTGGCGGGCGAGCTGCTGCAGCATGTGATCGAGAAAGCCGATCCCGGTCGCAATCTCGCCGACGCCGGCGCCGTCGAGCGCAACGCTCGCGGTGATCTCGGTCTCGAGTGTCTTGCGGGTGATGGTGGCGTTACGCATCGGCCGCCCGTGGGGAAGGCATAAGAAAGGATCAGAGCACATTAGATCAGAATGAAATCAGCATCGTTGATCAAGGTAGGAGCGATCCCCTCGATGACAGCGAGATCTTCGCCGTTCGCGGCGACCTCGATCAGCGAGTCGGTTGCACCCGAGGCGCTGATCCTTAGTTCCGGGAAGGTGAGCCCACCGGCGAGGCCGAAATGATCGATGCCGTCCTGGAAATTGGTCACCAAGTCAAGCGCATCACCGCGACGAAGCACGAAAACATCTTCATTGACGCTACCGGTAATCGTGTCATTACCAGCGCCGCCATCGAGGATGTGTTTCAGTTCAGCGTACTGAGCGACTAAAGGGCTAACCCCCATTGAGAATTTGAGGTCATCATCGCCTGGTCCGCCGCTTATTTGGACATCCGTGGCAAAGCCATCATAGTTAGCATAAGGAAACAACGAAGCCTCGATAACGTCAGATCCCGTGCCGCCTTGGATGTCCAGTCGAGCGCCAAACTCATATCCTCCTGTTCCAGCGAAAGCAATTCGGTCCTCGCCCGCGCCGCCAAGGATGGTGCTTGCTATAAATTGGCCGAGAACCCCAGCGACCGATGTATCCACACCGATTGTGTCGTCGCCCAGGCCGCCATCTATAAAGCTTTGAGAAAAACCTTGCTCGCCACCTGAACTTGACTGAACCGCGATGGCGTCATTGCCGGCTCCAGCAATCACCGTGGTGAAGTCTTCGCCACCTAACCCACTTCCGGACGCTTTCGTAATGATGTGGTCGTCACCGGCGCCAGCGTCGATAAAGGTCCGACCTAGTCCCAAGTAACCTCCACCGATCACTTCGGACGAGATAACGTCACTTCCGCTGCCGCCATCAATCTGAATCTCGGCAGTACCCGTCCCACCACCGTATACGTAGTAGGATAATGCATGCGCTGACGATGATGCATCGATCGTATCGTCCCCCGCTCCACCCGAAACCGACGCAACCGCTTTCGCGTCATACTCGGCGAAAGGATCGGGGGGTGGCGAATAATCTGAGGGGCTTCCAGTGACATTCACGTTGATGCGGTCGTTGCCGGCGTTGCCCTCAGCGCAATAGTACGCAAAAGCGGCAGCTCGGAGCGGATGATCAGCAATTACGGCATCGATGCTGTCGTTGCCGGCGCCGCCGAAGGCGCAGCCGTCGCGGCCGCCGTCGTCGCGGATCGCATCGTTGCCCGCGTCGCCGTAGAGCCTGTCCGTGCCGGCGCCGCCCAGCATCGTATCGTTGCCGTCGTTGCCGCGCGCCCAGTCGTCGCCATCGCCCATGTCGATCAGGTTGGCTTGGTGGCTGCCGAGCGCCTCGTCGTTGCCGGCGCCAGCCAGCAGGGTATCGAGACCAACACCGCCATAGAGCCGGTCCCTGCCGTCGCCGCCGTCGAGGAGATCATCCCCATCGCCGCCAAACAGGTCGTCGTTGCCGAGACCGCCCTGCGCGGTGTCGTTGCCGGCGCCGCCGCGAACGCTATCGTTGCCATCACCGCCGATCAGGAGATCAGCACCCGGATCGCCGTTGAGCTTGTCATTGCCGGGACCACCGTCGACGGTATCATCACCGGCGCGGGTGTTTGCCCAGTCATTGCCGGATAAGAGAAAGATCGAGTCGCTATCGCGCGCGCCAACCACGATGTCAGCGCCGGCCGTACTAAAAATTACCGCCATGATATTGTTTCCCCATCCCAATGCAGAACGGCAAGCTGACATTTCCCACTTGCCGAATTGGCCGGCATTGTACTGCCTACCGGCGGGTGGCGACAGGGTAACGTAACTCCCCCAGCTTGTTACCCCAGCGTTACCCCAGCGCCGATTTCCTACCTGCCACCCTTCCCAGAAAGCCGCTAAGTCGCTGTTTTTGTTGGTGCGCCCGGCGGGACTCGAACCCACGACCCCAGGATTAGGAATCCTGTGCTCTATCCGGCTGAGCTACGGGCGCTTCATAGGCTTTAAGTGATGTTCGCGAGCCGCCTGAAGTCCCCTTTTATAGACAATTCCCGGACCTGCCGCCAGTAACGAACGCGCCCCGCGCTTCGCGCCGATTCATTCGCAGGACCGATGGGATTGGACGGTTTCATGCGTGGAGGAGACATCGCCGACGGACTCCGCTACTGTCGTCTCACGGTTCAAAACGCGCTGACTGTCGGAGTGAGCGGTTGGGTAGACTGCGTGTTCTGTCCGGCCGGCAGGCTGAGCCTCTTGAAATGTGCTGCATTTGTGAGCACACTATCGGGAGACTTCAGGATGCGGAGAACGGCCATGGCCCGTGCGGTAGAAACCAAGGATGACCGCCTTCAGGTCCGCCTCGACGCCCGGTCGAAGGCTGTCCTTAAGCGTGCAGCCGGCTACCACCACAAGACGGTGAGCCAGTTCGTCCTCGCGACGGCGCTGGAGGAAGCCGAGAAAGTCATCCGTGAGCATGAGATCGTCACCCTGTCCGGCCCCGACTGGACGATCTTCTATGAAGCACTGACCAATCCGCCGACGCCCAATCCGGCTCTGCGCAAGGCGTTCGCCGAGTACAAGAAGGCGACCGGATGAGGCAGGCGGCCGCCTCATGGCAGATCGTACCGCTTGACAGCAAGGCCCATGACCGGGCGGCCTTCTCGTGTGGCGCGCCTGAGCTCGACCGGTACATCCGCGAGCACGCTTCCCAGGACGTGAGGCGCGATGTCGCCCGCGTGTTCGTTGCCCTTCTGGCCGGAACGCCAACGGTGTGCGGCTACTACAGCCTGAGCGCCGCCAGCTTTCAGCGGGATAACCTTCCGGCAGACGAGGCGCGGCGCCTGCCACGCTATCCCGTGCCGGCCGCGCTGCTCGGACGCCTCGCCGTCGATGACGGCATGAAGGGGAGGGGGGTGGGCACGTTCCTGCTCATGGATGCCTTGAACCGCGTTCTGCTGGCAACGCAGACGCTCGCGGTCCATGCGGTCATTGTCGATGCCAGAGATGACGCTGCCGGCGGGTTTTACCGCAAGTACGGCTTCCTCCCGTTCACGGGGGAAGGGCGGCGGCTGTTTCTGCCAATGGCGACGATCCGCACGCTCGCGGAACCGTGACAGGCCGCGGAGGTGGGACGAGCCCGTGAGGAAACCTCCAACTCCCGTGAAGATCGTCATTGCGAGGAGCGACAAGCGACGAAGCAATCCATGATTCCGCGACATGAAGGGGGCTGGATTGCTTCGCTGCGCTCGCAATGACGGGTATTTCAAGGGGGCCGTGAGACGTATTCCGGCGGATGCGGCGGATTGCGCTTCGCTTCGAATCCGCCTTACGCGGACTGCCACCGGTAACCCGAGCTACGCGGCCCTGATCCGCTTGACTGGATTGGGGATGGAAGGGGAGAAATCGAAGCCGGCGAACCCGGCGGCAGAAGGCATCCGTCGGAATACGCCAAGGAGCTATTCCGACATCCACGGGCTAATCATTGTTGGTCATTATTTGGAGCCGTAAGTGACTGAAACAAAATTTCCGGGTGGATCGAAATCAAAGGTGAATCATGCCGGTGAACGCATTCGGCAGGGCACCGCAACCGACGATGACTTCCTGGTAATCGAGGAGTGGCGAGCGGCGCATCGCGGGGTCCTCAATACGTTTCAAGCAATTCTTAGGACTCGTACGCGAGGCACCAACATACATGTTGCCCAACGTCACAAGAGAAGAATGACTATCGTTGATAAACTAAGGCGATTTCCGCGAATGCAACTGGCGAGAATGGATGATGTCGCGGGTTGTCGACTTATTTTTAAATCAATAAACGAACTACAGTCATTTCGGTCAACGTTTCACAAAGCACGATTTAATCACAAACTTCGGCATGAGCCAGATAAATACGATTATTTAAAGCATCCTAAGCATACAGGATATCGCGGCATTCACGACGTGTACGAATACAATGTAAACTCCCAAGCAGGGAAAGATCTTGCCGGCCTCTACATCGAGATTCAATACCGCACTTTGGTTCAACACGCTTGGGCCACCGCTGTTGAGGTGATAGGATTTATTACCCAAAGCCAGCCTAAGTTTCAACGTGGTGACACTCGTTACGAGCAGGCGATGGCTTTAGCTAGCGAGTTGCTTGCCCGTGCTCACGAACAACAAAATGGCCCTTTCCCCGAAGCGTCAGATAAAGATATATTAGACCGTTTTTTATTACTCGATAATCAACTTCATCTCATGCAGACACTCAGTGGGCTCAATAGCGCAAAGGGTGACGTCACAGACAAACGAAATTCAATACTTATTTTTTCAAAAGAAGGCGAACTGGAGGTTCGCAATTTCCGCGATGCAACTGAGGCACTTCGGTCACTATTCGAGCTAGAAAAGAAAATGCCTGATCGAGACATCGTGTTAGTCCGTGCTGATACGAGCGAGGATGTTCGCTTGGCGTTCCGGAACTATTTCACTGATGCGCATGAGTTTGTAAGACTCGTTGATGCTGCTTGCACCCAACTCAGCGGAAGAAACGTTCTTCGACCGAGATCAGGCAGGGAGCGTCGCCGCAGGTGATGCCCACCCCATCATCCTGCCTCACCTGCGCGTCTAGCGCGCAGCGCAGAATAGCCTTCAGGCGTATTCTGCCGCATGCTCATCGGCCCAACTATACTCCGACGCGAATGCGGCAGCCCAGACGCCGGTCACGTCCCGGCCCGGCCCTCGCTTTGCGCATCGTCGCCCCTGGCTTCATCGTCGAACAGCCAGCAGACGGTGATGGAGGCATCGAGGACGAACGGCATCAGTACCGGTGCCCTTCGTGACGCGCGGAGAGTAGCGCATCGAGGGCGATTTTTCCGGTGCGCTTGCGAAGTTCCTTGATGCCCTCAATGGCGGCGTCGATATCCTCCTGCCTGCGCCCTGATTCCGGCACGATGCGCGCAATGGCGCGGCCGTCGCGCGTGATGATGATGACCTCGCCGCGCTCGACGTCATCGAGCAACTGAGCGAGTTGGGCATTCGCGTCGGATGCTTGCACGGCACGCATGATGGCTGGCCTGTCTAATCCACGGGTCAATCTGTCCCGTCAGTATGGCGATCCGGCAAGCACGGATCAACGCGCGGCACTGCTGAGCGTCAGGACCTCCGATCAAGCCCTCTAAGCTTCCAGGTCGAAGCCTTCGGGCGCCAGGCCGGCCGCGCTGCGCTCAGCCATGCGGACATAGACGCGCTCCAGCGAGCGGGCGAAGCGGGTGCCGTCGAACAGGATGTTGCCGGCGCGGCAGCGGGCGATCTTGGCTCGCAGCGCCTTGAGCTCTTCGGGTGCCTGCGCGAGCGCCACCGCACGGGCGACGAACGCTTCCGCGGACGGCGTGATCAGCTCGTCCGTGCCGAGATGATGGAGGATGCTGGCGCAGACCCGCGACGCGAAGGAATCACCCTCGATCGTCAGCACTGGCGTATCGACGAGCAGGTACTCGCTCGCTGTCGTGTGCGAGGTGTAGGGGAAGGTGTCGAGCACCAGATCGGCCAGGTGCAGCCGGCCGAGATGGTCCGGAGGCGACACGCGCGGTGCGAAGATGAGCCGCAGCGGATCGACGCCGAAATCGCAGGCCGCGCGGCGCAGCGTGTAGCGGGCCGTTTCCGTGCGCGGATCCAGGAGCCACAGCACCGAGCCCGGCACCGCCGCCAGCACCCGCATCCACTGACCGAAGGTGTCCGGGTTGATCTTGTGCACCTGCGCCAGGTTGGCGAACACGACCGCATCCTCCGGCAGGCCGACCTGCGCGCGTGTCGGCTTGTCCTCGGCAACCATCCGGAGGCGGTCGTTGGGCTGGTAGCAGTGCGGCAGGCGGACGACCTTTTCGGCGTAGAAGGCTTCCGCGCCGGGCGGAATGACGATGCGATCGGCGATGATGTAATCGATGAAATCCGCGCCCATGGTGCTTGGAAAACCGAGGTAATTGACCTGCACCGGTGCCGGGCGGAAGGCCAGCACGCGGGTGCGTGCATCCTTGGTCAGGCCCATCAGATCGACCAGGATGTCGATGCCGTCATCGCGGATCTTCTGCGCCAGGACCTCGTCCTTGAGGCCCGATGTCGCGACGAAGCCGCCGAACGCCTGGCGCAGCCGCTGCCGGTAGCGGCTGGTGTCATCGGGCCCAAGGGTGTAGCCGACGATCTCGAAGCGTGCGCGGTCGTGCGCCTCGATGACTTCGGCCATCAGATAGGAGACGGGATGGTTGCGGAAGTCGGCCGAGATGTAACCAATCTTCAGCTTGTGGTTGCGCAGGTCCGCGACCGGCCGTGGCGGCAGCGGCACGATGTCCTCCGCGCGCTTGGCGATGAACCGACGCGCACCTTTGATCTGCAGCGCTGCCGAACTGGTGAGATTGCAGAGCGTGAACGGTGCCACCAGGCCGTCGTCGTTCTCGACCGACTGCAGCGACTTTCGCTTGAGGAGATCCATGTCGTCCCAGTCGCCGACCGCAAGTGCAAAGTGGGTCGCGCTTGCGATCGCGGTGGGGAGATCCGGCTTGAGTACGACCAGCCGCTTGAAGGCCTTCTGCGCGCGCTCGAGCTTGCCCATCTTCTGTAAGATGACGACTTCGATCTCGAGCACGCCGGCGTTCGCCGGATCAAGCGTGATGAGCTCCTCGATCGCGGCCGCTGCGGCGTCAAGCATCTCCAACTTCAGAAGCGTGTTGAGATGCAGAAGCCGCGCGTCGAGATCGCTCGGGCGCACGATCAACAGCGCGGTGAGGAACGCGAGCGCCTCGATGTAGCGTTCGCCCTCGAAGTAGCGAACGGCAAAGGCCGCCAGTTGCCGCGCGCCGTTCTGGCCCCGATCGGCCCCGGTCACGTGCGCATTCAGCGCCTGCAGCACGGCCGCGCGGTTCTCGGCCGCTTCGATGTTGCCGGCGTCCAGCTGCGCCGCGCGGTCGAACGCATCGAAGGCCGCCCCGCACTGTCCCAGTGCGCTCAGGGCAACGCCGAGATTGTTGTGGGCCTCGGCAAAGGCCGGATCGATCTCGATCGCCTTTAAGTGCCTCTCGACCGCGTCCTGGTGCCGGCCCAGCTGCTGCAGCGCCGCGCCATAGGTGTTCCAGGCCTCCGCCGAGGCGGGATTGACGCGGGCCGCTTCGCTGAGGACCGCGGCCGCGGCGTCAAACCGCTGCTCCGCGATGAGGGCAAGACCCTGTTCCAGCATCGGATCGATCTGATCATCGGAGTCTTGGCGCGGCAGCGCGTCACAGTAGGAGGACATGACGGTCATCGCTCTCTTTTAAGCGAAAACGGGGGAGCATCGGCGTCGTCAAGCGGGCAACGCCGGGCGCAATGTTCCGGGTCAGTATCGGCCTGGCGCGTTAACGGAGAGTGGACGCAGCGATGGCACGTTGACGAAGGAACCTCTATAAGTTGCGCCCTATTTGAACATAATTAAATAAGTTGTATGCGACGGCGCGCTCTTGCTATGGTTGCGCCCGTCGGACAGGACGGTCCGGCATACGTACTCCTAGGACAGGAACCTTAAAGCGATGGCGAACGTTGCCCTCAGCAGCTCAATGCGTGCGAACCTTCTGTCGCTGCAGAAGACAAACGCGCTGCTCGATGTCTCCCAGCTCCGGTTGTCGACCGGCCGCAAGGTCAACAGCGGCCTTGACAACCCGCGCTCGTTCTTTGCTGCGCAAGCCTTGAACAACCGGGCAACCGATCTCGGCCGTTTGCTTGACGGCATGGGCCAGTCGATCCAGACCGTCAAGGCTGCCGACGACGGCGTGACGGCGATGAGCAAGCTGATGGAGCAGGCCGAATCGATCATCACTCAGGCGAAAGAGCACATTAACAGCGGTGGCACTTCCACTGACGCCGAGATTGCGTCGTTCGAAGAAGATTTCGACGCGCTGATGGTGCAGATTGAAGGTGTGCTGGAAGATGCGAACTACCGCGGCATCAACCTGCTGACCGACGACAAGCTGGTCACCCAGTTCAACGAGGACAACTCGAACACCTTCGAGATCGCGGGCGCCGATTTCGGCACCGGCACCGATCTCGGTGTGACCTGGAGCACGGCGACCACGGACTGGACGAACGCGGACCTGACCTCGTTCGAGTCCCGCGCTTCGGAGATTTCCGCATCGCTGACCAAGCTCAGGAACTTCAGCAGCTCGCTGTCGAACGGTCTTTCCATCATCCAGACCCGCGAGGACTTGACCAAGTCGTTGATGGAGCGTCTCGAAGAAGGGGCGGACAAGCTGACGCTGGCCGATCCGAACGAGGAAGGTGCGAAGCTGTTGGCTCTGCAGACCCGCATGCAGCTCGGCGTCAGTGCGCTCGCGCTGGCGGGCCAGGCGCAGCAGAGCGTCCTGCAGATGCTCTAGTCACGGCTTGACGTCAACAACAGCCGTCGTTGCGAGCGAAAGCGAAGCAATGACGGCTGTTTCCGTTGATGGCCTCTGAAGCGTTTGCGTGCTCATTTTTGGGAGCGGCCGAAAGGCTGCGCTCGCGAGCGGCCCCCGCCAAGGGACGAGCCGGAAAAAGAAAGAGCGGGCCGAAGCCCGCTCCTCAAGGCCAAAGTTCGGGGCTGGGTTAGATGCCTGCCCAGTGAGTTGCCGTGTCCGACATCCGGTTGGAGAAGCCCCACTCGTTGTCGTACCAGGTGAGAATCCGCACCATGTTACCGTCGATAACCTGGGTTTCCGCGGCGTCGACGATTGAGCTGCGCCGGTCATGGTTGAAGTCGATAGAGACCAGCGGTTCGGTGCAGTAGCCGAGGATTCCCTTCAGCTCGCCATTCGCTGCCGCTTCGATCAGGCCGTTGACCTCGGCGACGGTGGTCGACTTCTTGGAGATGAAGACCAGATCGACAACCGAGACGTTCGGAGTCGGCACCCGGATCGCCGAGCCGTCGAGCTTGCCCTTCAGGTGCGGCAAAACCAAGCCGACCGCGCGGGCGGCGCCGGTGGTGGTCGGGATCATCGACAGGGCCGCGCCGCGTGCCCGACGCAGGTCCTTGTGCAGGGTGTCGATGATACGTTGATCGCCGGTATAGGAGTGGATGGTCGTCATGTAGCCGCGCTCGATGCCGATTGCCTTGTCGAGAACGTAGACCGGCGGGGCGAGGCAGTTCGTCGTGCACGACGCATTCGAGACGACCTTGTCGTCCTTCGTCAGTTCCTTGTGGTTGACGCCGTAGACGATTGTCTTGTCGGCACCCTTCGACGGCGCCGAGACCAACACGCGCGGTGCGCCGGAGCCGAGGTGAACGGCTGCCTTGTCCTTGTCAGTGAAGATGCCGGTGCACTCGTACACGACGTCGACGCCCATGTCCTTCCACGGGAGCTTGGTCGGATCGCGCTCCTGCAGGACCTTCACCGTCTTGCCGTTGACCGTGATGGAGTCGCTGCCCGAGCTGATATCGCCGGGGAAGGTGCCGTGCACGGAGTCGTATTTCAGCAGGTGAGCATTGATGTTCACCGCGCCCAAGTCGTTGATGGCGACGAAGTCGACATCGTTGCGACCGGACTCCATTGCCGCACGCATCGCCAATCGGCCGATGCGGCCAAAACCATTAATCGCTACCCGAACCGCCATAGAAAACCTCCTTCGCTACTCGCGCTTAGCCTCGCCCTCGGATAAGTTACTTGAGATTGCCGTCACGAACCTTAGGAGCCGCTGACACCAGCATTCGCCAGGCCGGAACGGCGTGCGCATACCCCATTCATGCGGCGACACAATTGTCCGATCCTGCGGACGCGTCAACGGCTTTTTCCGCGGCTTCCGCCATTGACGGCGGCAAACGCGGGCTTCTATCCTCGAATGTAAGCGCTACAGCAACCGGGACGCACGACTTGCCGGAACGTGTTGACGCTGCCGGAGCAGGGATCGAAATGGCGCTGGCGCGTTTGACGCAGGCGGTTGGCCAGCTCGAGGAGGCTGTGGACACGGCTGCGTCGCGTGCCGCGGCTGAAGATGACGACCGGGGCAGCGAACCTCCCGACCAAGACGTGGACGCCGAGCGGCGGACGGAAGCGATCGAAGCTGTCCTTGTTCGCCTGGGCGACACCGTGGCTCGGTTGCGCGCCGTCGTTGGTGAGGGCGCCGATGCCTGACCTCGATATCGTCGTCAACGGCAAACCCTACACCATCCGCTGCAGCGACGGCGAGGAGGCCCATGTTACCGCGCTCGCGGAGGCGTTGGACGCGCGGGCGAAACGGCTGGTGCGCAGCGTGGGCCAGGTTGGCGAAGCGCGTCTGTTGGTGATGGTGGCGCTGATCCTGGCCGACGAACTGCATGAGGCGCGCTTGGGGCTGGCATCTGCTGCCACGCCGTCCGCGGCTGCCGATGCTACGCCGCCCGCGGCTGCCGGCGCGGAAGATCTGGCGCGGGCGATCGAGGCGGTTGCTTCTCGAATCGAAGCGGTTGCCGCGCGGCTGCGCGCTGCTTAAATCAGCGGTGGGCGGTGGCTGCGGGGCCTGTCAGGGTACACGCATCCCTCCGGCAATGCTGATAGAACGGGGGCTGTCCCTGTCGGATCCGGTGGATCCGTCACATGGCTCCCACCTGGACGAGCTGTCCAGAGAGGATCTGAACACCAACTACCCACGCGGCGCCGCCCGCCGTCGCCAAACCCTTCGGATGCGCCGCCTGAGCAACCATGTCGGTCGAAGCGGAAAAGCAGGACTTAAGACGGCGCATGCGCAGCTTGCGCCTGATCGCGGACCAGAAACACGGGCCCGAGGCGGCTTCCGCGCTGATTCCGCTGTTCATGGCGCAGCTCGACACACTCGGCTTTCGGGCCGGCAGCATCGTCGCCGGCTATTGGCCGATTGCGACCGAGATCGACGTCCGCCCGCTCCTGGCACGGCTTGAAGAGCGCGGCGCGGTGTGCGCGCTCCCCGTCATTGCCGCGGCCGGCGCGCCGCTGCAGTTCCGGCGCTGGGCGCTGATCGAAGACCTGGAAGACGGCCCGAACGGGACGATGCAGCCGAACTTGGCGGCACCGGTCGTGCGGCCGCAGATTATGCTTGTGCCGCTGCTGGCCTTCGATGCTGGCGGCCGGCGGCTTGGCCAGGGCGGCGGTTACTACGACCGCACACTGGCGGCGCTGCGGGAGGAAGGGCCGGTGACGGCGATTGGTGTCGGCTACGCGCTGCAGGAGCGCGCGCAACTGCCATCGACCGCGACCGACCAGCGGCTCGACTGGATCCTGACCGAACACGCGATGCGACGGGCCGCGCCATGAAGGTGCTGTTCTGCGGCGACGTCGTCGGCCGGTCGGGGCGCGAAGCGGTCTGCGCGCGCGTGCCAGAACTGCGCCGGCGCCTGGGCCTCGATTTCGTCATCGTCAACGGCGAGAATTCGGCGCACGGTTTCGGCATCACCGCCGACATCTGCCAGGCGTTCTATGCCGCCGGCGTCGACGTCATCACCACCGGCAATCACGTCTGGGATCAGCGCGAGGTCATCACCTACATTGACCGCGACAGCAGGCTGCTGCGGCCGCTCAACTTTCCGCCCGGCACCCCCGGTCATGGCGCGCGACGCTACACGACCGAAAAGGGCGAGCGGATCCTCGTCGTGCAGCTGATGGGCCGGCTGTTCATGGATCCGCTCGACGATCCGTTTGCTGCCGTCGAGCAGGTCCTGCGCGCCGAGACGCTGGGCGACAGCGTGGCCGCGATCGTCGTCGACATCCATTGCGAGGCCACCAGCGAGAAGATGGCCATCGGCCAGGTCCTGGACGGCCGGGTCTCCCTGGTTGCCGGCACGCACAGCCACGTGCCGACGGCGGATGCGCGGATTCTCACCAGGGGTACCGGCTTCATCACCGATGTCGGCATGTGCGGTGCGTATGACTCGGTTATCGGCATGCAGACGGACAAGGCGGTCGCCCGCTTCGTCACCAAGATTCCAAACGGTCGGCTCGAACCGGCCGAGGGCGAAGGAACCTTTTGTGCTGTTTACGTCGAAACCGATGCCAGGAGCGGCCTTGTGCAGTTCATCGCGCCGATCCGCCTGGGCGGGGCGCTGACGGCACAATGGCCGTTTCCGTTCGTCGCCTGCGCCGAATAGGGATCCCGCTCGCGGCCGCTGGCGGCAGGGCCGCTATGACGACAGTTGCGCCTTCCGCCGTGCGCGGTTAAGGATTCCGGAAGGCGAAGGCCCCGTTCGGGCAGCAACCAAGAGACATCTCGCATGGCGGGTCATTCCCAGTTCAAGAACATCATGTACCGGAAGGGCGCGCAGGACGCCAAGCGCGCCAAGACCTTCACCAAGGTCATCCGTGAGTTGACGGTTGCAGCCCGAACCGGGCTGCCCGATCCCAACTCGAACCCGCGCCTGCGGGCCGCCATCATGGCCGCGAAAGCCGTGAACATGCCGAAAGATACCGTCGAGCGGGCGATCAAGCGCGGGGCCGGCGGCGAGGAGGGGACGCAGTTCGAGGAGGTGCGCTACGAAGGATACGGCCCCTCCGGCGTGGCACTGATCATCGAGGCGCTGACCGACAACCGCAACCGCACCGCGAGCGCCGTGCGCGCCGCCTTCGACAAGCACGGCGGCAGCCTGGGCGAGACGGGGAGCGTCAATTTCCTGTTCGACCGGGTCGGCCTGATCCACTTTGCCGCCGATGTCGCCGATGCCGATGCGATGTTCGAGGCCGCCCTCGATGCCGGCGCCGACGATGTGGAGTCCGGCGCCGCCGGCCACGAGATTCTGTGTGCCCCTGACAATCTCGGCCAGGTCCGCGAGCATCTGGAGGCGCGATTCGGCGCCGCCGAGGCGGCCCGGCTCGATTGGCGGCCGCGGATGGTTGTCAAAGTCCGCGAAGACGACGCCGGCACGCTCGTTAAGTTATTGAATGCGCTGGATGATGATGAGGACGTTCAGCGCGTGGCGGCGAACTACGACATCGCCGACGATGTTCTGGAAAAGTTGAGTGGCTAGGCGACAATGATCGTTCTGTCCACCAGCGTGGGATCACCTGTTCGTGGCGGCTGTCGGGTCACTACGGCTGATCGGTCTTGATCCCGGCCTGCGGGCCACGGGCTGGGGCGTGATCGTCGTGCATGGCGGCCGCCTTACCCATATCGCCGATGGCGTGGTGCGGACCGACCCGACGACCACGGTCGCTGAACGGCTGGTGCAGATTGCAAGCGGCCTCGAGGACGTGATCGAATGCTTCCGCCCGGATGAGGCGGCGGTCGAGGAGACGTTCGTCAATCACAACGCCGTCTCGACGCTCAAGCTGGGCCAGGCCCGCGGCGTTGCCCTGATGATCGCTGCCCGCGCCGGGTTGCCGGTGAGCGAATATCTGCCGAACCTGGTCAAGAAGGCGGTGGTCGGCGCCGGCCATGCGGGCAAGGGCCAGGTGCAGGCGATGGTGGCGGCGCTCCTGCCCGGGGTCGGCGTGATCGCGGCGGATGCGGCGGATGCGCTCGCCGTTGCCATTTGTCATGCGCACCTGCGGCAGACGCAGGCCCGGCTGCAGGCGGCCGGCCGATGATCGCCAAGCTCACCGGCATCGTTGACAGTGTCGGCGCCGGCTTCGCCATCATCGATGTCGGCGGGGTGGGCTATCTGGTGCAGTGCTCGGGGCGGACGCTGGCCGGCTTGAGCCCTGGGACGGCGGTCAGCCTGCTGACCGACATGCAGGTGCGCGAGGACGCGATCGTGCTCTATGGCTTTGCCGATGCCGCCGAACAGGAGTGCTTTCGCATGTTGACCGGTGTTCAGGGCGTCGGTGGCAAGGCGGCACTGTCGATCCTTGCCGTCGTCACGCCGGCCGACCTGGTGGCGGCGATCGTGAGCGCCGATCGCGCCCTGTTGACGCGCGCGCCCGGCATCGGGCCGAAGCTGGCGACGCGGATCATCAATGAATTGCGCGCCGGCGTCGAGAAGCAGGCGGCGCACGGGCAGCGGGCCGGTGCCGCCAGCGGTGCCGCCGCCGGGGTGGTCTGGGGACCGGCGTCGGGCGTTGCCGATGCGGTCTCGGCGCTCGCCAACCTGGGCTTCAAGCCGACCGAGGCACTCGATGCCGTGAGCGAAGTCGCGGCCCGGCTCGGCGGCGAAGCCACACCCGAGGCCCTGATCCGCGGCGCGCTCGCCAAGCTGGCGCGGCCGGAGGAGGTCCGGTGAGCAAGGGGCCGTCAGCATGGAGACCAGCCGGGCGCGACACGGCGTCTGCCGGTGCCAACGCCGGTGCCGACGCCGATGCACCGCGCCTGGTCGAGCCGCAGCGCGACGCCGCCGACGCCAAGGAGACCGAGTTCCGGCCGCAGACATTCAGCACCTTCGTTGGCCAGCGCCCGGTCTGCGACAATCTGGCCGTATTCATCGCCGCTGCGACCGGCCGCCAGGAGGCCCTCGATCATGTGCTCCTGCATGGGCCGCCGGGCCTCGGCAAGACGACGCTGGCGCAAATCGTCGCTCGCGAAATGGGGGTCGGCTTCCGCGCCACGTCGGGCCCGCTCCTCAACAAGCCCGGCGATGCGGCGGCGATCCTCACCAACCTGCAGCCGCGCGATGTGCTGTTTATCGACGAGATCCATCGCCTGCCGGCGGTCGTTGAGGAGCTGCTCTACCCGGCGATGGAGGACTACAAGCTCGACCTGATCATCGGCGAAGGGCCGGCAGCGCGGACCATCCGTATCGACCTTGTTCCGTTTACATTGATCGGTGCCACCACGCGGGCCGGCTTGATCTCGACCCCCTTGCGCGACCGCTTCGGCATCCCGCTCAGGCTCGAGTTCTACAACGAGCAGGAGCTGACGCTGGTGGTGCGGCGCGCGGCTGATATCGCCGGTCTCGCCTTGACCGAAAGCGGTGCCCACGAAATCGCCCGCCGCTCACGCGGAACGCCGCGAATCGCAGTGCGGTTGTTGCGCCGTGTGCGCGACTTTGCCGTCGTCGCCGGCAGTCTCCCGGTCGACGAAACGGTTGCCGATGCGGCGTTGGCGCGTCTCAACGTGGACAAACGCGGCCTCGACGCGCTGGACCGGCGTTACCTGCGCTGCATCGCCGAGCACTACGGCGGCAAGCCGGTTGGGGTTGACACGCTCGCGGCGGTGCTGTCAGAAGAACGAGACACGATCGAAGAAGTCATCGAGCCGTTTCTTATTCAGCAAGGCTTCGTCGTTCGTACGCCGCGCGGCCGGGCGCTTTGTCCCCCGGCATTCGGCTATCTGGGGCTTTCGGCGCCGAGCAGCGACAGCGATACCGGGCTCCTGTTTGATGATACGGAAGTTTGAGTTGTCCCAGGCCGGGCTGGATGGCGGCGAGTTCGTTCATCCTGTCCGCGTCTATTACGAGGATACGGACTCGGCCGGGATCGTGTACTATGCGAATTATCTGCGGTTTGCCGAGCGCGCCCGCACCGAGATGACCCGGGCACTCGGCATCGAGCAGGGCAAGCTGGGGCAGGAGCACGGCCTTTATTTCGTCGTCCGCCGCTGCAATGCGGATTTTTTCGCCTCGGCCCGGCTTGATGACGTGCTCGAGGTTGCAACGCGGATCACCGGCTTGCGCGGTGCTTCGATCGAGATGGTGCAAACGGTGCGCCGCCGGGCCGTCGATCTCGTCCGGCTCGATGTGCGCCTCGCCTGTATCAATGGCGCCGGCAAGCCGGTGCGGATACCCCAGGATGTTCACGGCGTTTTTCAAGCAATCGTCGACGCATCGGCGAGGCAGGAGTGATGGAGAGCACGGCGATATCCGTTGCCGCAATCGGCGTCGAAGGCGCAACGCAAAGCTTTTCCGCCTGGCACATGTTCATGAATGCGGACATGGTCGTGAAGGCGGTGATGATCCTGCTTGTGCTTGCATCGATCTGGAGCTGGACCATCATCTTCGAGAAGGTCTTCACCTTGCGCGTTCTCAACCGGCGGGCGGATGCATTTGAGAACGCGTTTTGGTCGGGCGCTTCGATCGACGACCTGTACGAGCGGATGGGACCGCGCCCGCGCGATCCGATGGCGGCGGTGTTCGTGACCGCAATGCGCGAATGGCGGCGGGTGGCGGCACGCCGCAGCGAGGAGATCCCGAGCGGGATCGAGGATCGGATCGAGCGCGTCATGCAGGTCACGACCGGGCGCGAACTCGACCGGGTCGAGCGCTACATGACCTTCCTCGCGTCAACCGGCTCGACGGCGCCGTTTGTCGGTCTGTTCGGCACCGTGTGGGGCATCATGAACAGCTTTCAGGCGATTGCGGTGTCGAAGAACACGAGCCTTGCGGTGGTCGCGCCGGGCATCGCCGAAGCGCTGTTCGCGACCGCGCTCGGTCTGCTGGCGGCGATCCCGGCGGTGCTCGCCTTCAACAAGCTCTCGCGCGATCTCGATCGCTACACCGGACGGGTGAACGCGTTTGCCGGGGAGTTCCTCGCGATCCTGGCGCGGCAGATCGACGACAGGCGCTAGAGCGATGGCCGGCTTCGTCGAGCAGAGACCGAAGATGAAGGCGGCCGGTTTCCGCCGGACGCGACCGATGAGCGAGATCAACGTCACGCCGCTGGTTGACGTGATGCTGGTTCTGCTGATCATTTTCATGATCACCGCGCCGCTGCTGGCGACCGGGGTGCAGGTTGATCTGCCCAAGGCTTCGACATCGCCGATCCCCGATCAGGAGAAGCCGGTGATGGTGACTGTCAACCGTGATGGCCAGGTGTTTGTCGGCGAACAGGCGGTCGGCCTCGACGGCTTGATCAACCACCTCTCGGGCGTTGACGGCAGCGATCCGGAACGCCGCATCCTGGTGCGCGGCGACGAGGCCATCAACTATGGGCAGGTGATGCGGGTGATCAGCGCCATCCACACGGCCGGTTTCCGCCGGGTTTCGCTGTTGACCGCGCCGCCCGCGAGCGCGACCGAGCCGCCCCGGCGGGCCGGCTCGAGGCCTTAGATCGGCACCGCGATGCGACGGCCTCTCGCTCTCTCGATTCTGCTGCATCTCGTCATCGTCCTCGTGGCACTGATCGGGCTGTTCAAGCCGCGGCTGCCGTCGCTGCCCGAGGAAGTGGCGCCGGTGGTCGATGTGGTGACTGTCGCCGAACTGACCCGCGCGCCGGCATCGGCCGAAACCGCTGTACCGGCCGCGTCGGCGGCGCCGAGAGCGGAGCGTGCCGAGCGCGAGGACGACGCGGTGGTCGTGCCGAAGCCGCCGCCGGCATTGCCGCCGGAGCCGCCCAAACCTGAGCCGGTCAAACGGGAGCCGCCAGCAAAGCCGCCAGCGCCGGCGGCTGATGAGCAGCTCAAGCAGGTGCCCCCGCCGCCGGAGCCGCCCCGGCAGGCTGCGCCGCGGCCGAAGCCCGAGCCCGTGAAACCTGAACCGGTGAAACAAACGCCGCCGCGAAAGCAGGAGGCGCCGGAGCCGGTCAAGCAGGCGCCAACGCCAGCACCCATACCAACGCCAGCATCGGCCAAGACCGTTGCCAAGCCGGTTCCGCCGCCGGAGCCTGCCAAGGTGACCGAGCCGCCGGCCGCGAAGCACCCGCCGGTCCAGAAACCGGAGCCGGTACAGAAGCAGGCAGCGGTCGAGAAGCCGGCGCCGGCGCCCAAACCTGAGCCGATGCAAAAGCCGGCCGCGCCGGCACCGGAGCGCAAGGCGGAGCCGCGGCCGCGCACACCGGAACTGCCGCCAGCGGCCGAGAAGAAGCCGGAACCGAAGGCCGACTTCGATGCCGTGCAGAAGGCGATTCACGAGCTCGGCCGCCAGACCACGGCCGAAAAGCGGCCGCACCCGCAAGCGCCCTCCGCCCCGGCACAGACCGAGGCGAAAGCGCAAGCACGCAAAGCGGATGAAGCGGCGCCCGCGAGCGCGCTTGATCAGCAGTTCGCCCGTGTCATCGGCAAGGCGCCGGCGGCGGTTGCCGCGGGGCGGGAAGTCAGCCAGACGGTGAGCATGAGCGAGATTGATGTGGTACGCCGGCAGATCGAACGCTGCTGGAGTCTTCCGCCCGGCATCAAGGGGGGTGACGACCTCAGAGTTTCGATCAGGGTCGAGATGAATGCCAACGGCACCCCGCGCGCGGCCCGGGTCGAGGCGTCACCGCAGATGAACGCCAGCGCGTCCTATCGAGCAACGGCGGAAAGCGCGCTGCGGGCTGTCCTCAATCCCCGTTGCCATCCGTTCAAGTTGCCGGCAGAAAAGTTCGACCGCTGGCAAACGATGACACTCGTTTTCGATCCAAAGGAGATGCTGGGGACATGAGGGACGCGGTCTGCCGCCGATTGCAGTCCATGATGGGGGCGGTTGCGCTGGCCCTTGTCGTTGTTGCGGGGACGCCCGCGGCCGCCGATCTGCGAATCGACATCACCCGCGGCGTCGTTGAGCCGCTGCCGATCGTTATCTTGCCGTTTACGTCGGCCGGAGGAGACGAGGCCTCCGAGGTCGGCACCGAGATCACGAATGTCGTTTCCGCGGATCTCGAACGCTCCGGCCTGTTCAAGCCGCTCGATCCGCGACCGCTCGCGGTTTCGCAGCCGTCTCTGGACACGCTGCCAATGTTCGCCAACTGGCGTCTCGTCAACATGCAAGCCCTTGTGCACGGTCGCGCGACGGCGCTGCCGGACGGCAGGCTCAAGATCGAGTTCCGCCTGTGGGACGTCTTCGCCGAACAGGAAATGCTGGGCCGCGCCTACTCGACGCCAGCCGGCAATTGGCGCCGGATCGCACACGTGATCGCGGACGCGATCTACAAGCGGATCACGGGCGAGGACGGCTACTTCGACACCCGCATCGTCTACGTCGCCGAGTCCGGCCCGCGTACCCGGAGGATGAAGCGGCTTGCGATCATGGATCAGGACGGCGCCAACCATCAGTTCCTGACCGATGGCACGAGTCTCGTCCTGACGCCGCGTTTTTCGCCCTCGTCCCAGGACATTGCCTATCTGCGCTACGCCGAGAGCCAGCCGCGCGTGCATATCCGCAATTTGACCACGCGCGCCGATGAAACCCTGGCCGGCTTTACCGAGATTACCTTTGCGCCACGCTATGCACCGGACGGCGAGCGCCTGATCGTGAGCATGGCAGTCGATGGCAACACCGATCTTTATACATATGATTTAAGAGAGCGCACCCGCCGCCGGTTGACCACGACCTCGGGGATCGACACCTCAGCCAGCTATTCCCCGGACGGCAGGCAAATCGCCTTCAACTCCGATCGCGGCGGCAGCCTGCAGATCTACGTGATGGATGCCGATGGATCGAGCGTGCGCCGAATCAGCCGCGGTGATGGGCGCTATGCGACTCCGGTGTGGTCGCCGCGCGGCGACCTGATCGCATTCACCAAGACTCAAGGAGGCCAGTTCCACATCGGCGTGATGCGGCCCGACGGCTCGGGCGAACGGTTGCTGGCGCAGGGCTTTCGGGTTGAGGGCCCGGCGTGGGCACCCAACGGCCGGGTGATTCTCTTTTTCCGTCAGGAACCTACCTTGAACGACGCGCAAGGCGGACGCTCGCGGCTGTTCACCGTCGACTTGACCGGGCAAAACGAGCGCGAATTGGTGACTCCGCTCGATGCCTCCGACCCGGCCTGGTCACCCTTGCGACCGTAGGGGCGGACTCCTATAGTGCCGGCCGTATTGCGCGGGTGTGAGCCGATGGTGTTGGCCTGCCGTCGGGTGCGTTCCCTGGCCCGGCCTCGGGTGATGCCGGCCTGCCGCCTGCGGGGCTCGCGAGCCCGAGAACTGTAGACCCGGGAGGATCAGGTCTGATGAAGAGCAGGTTTCTTCTGCTGGCGCTTTTCCTTGTCGCCGCGTGTTCGTCGACCGATACCGACGAGACAAAGCAGGTCGCGACCGGACAGGACACCGGCGCGGCGGCGGCCGGTGGGCTGCCGCCTGCGAGAACCACGCCGTCCCGGCCTTCGGGGTTCGATCAGGGCGGCTTGCAGCCGGTTGAGAGCGCACGGCAACTGACCGAAGCCGGAGCCGATCGGATCTACTTTGCCTTTGACAGCTACGACCTCGACGCCCAGGCGCGCGGGATCCTCGAGCGGCAGGCGCGTCTCCTCACGTCGCAAGGCGCCATCAACGCCACCATCGAGGGGCATTGCGACGAGCGCGGAACGCGGGAATACAACATCGCGCTGGGTGAACGGCGGGCGAGTTCGGTCCGTGATTACCTCATCGCATTGGGTGTTGCGCCCAACCGCCTGCGCGTCGTTTCCTACGGCGAGGAGCGGCCGGCGGTCGTTGGCGCGAGCGAGGACGCCTGGGCGCAAAACAGGCGCGCCGTCACGATTGTCATGGGCGCCGCGGCAGGCAGCTAGCGGCGTGGTTTTTGTGCCAACGAGTGCGCGGGTTGTCGTGACACAGCTTCGAATGGATCGACCGATGGCCGGTGCGGGCTTGGGCAGCGCATCGCGTGCCCGCAGGACGGGATCGCCGGGGCGCGCGGCCCTCCCTTTGATTGCGGCCGTGGTGCTGGTGGTGGGCGGATTGGCGCCGCGCGCGGTGGGCGCGCAGTCGTTCTCGAGCGACCCCGCAGCGTTGCTCAATCGCATCGAGTTCCTTGAGCGTCAGGTTCGCTACTTGAGCGAGCGCCAGAACGATAGCCGGCAAGCGGATGCGCGCGAGGTCAAGGAGGTTCCCGCCGTCGATCCGGCTGCAACAGCCGCAACGACCGGGGGCGGGGCGGCGACGGCGCGGCTGTCGGTGCGGATCGGCGAGCTCGAGCAGGATATCCGCTCCGTCACCGGCCGGATGGAGGACATGTCCTTTCAGGTGCGACGGCTGAACGAGCGCCTGGATAAGTTGACCACCGATCTTGAGTACCGCTTGAGCCAAAAGCCGCCGGGAGAGGGTGGTGCTGCTCCTTCGGTCGTCGGTGGACGCGCCGAAAGCGGAGCCGTGCCGGCTGGCGCCAGCCGTCCGCCGCCGCAGACGGGGCCGGCGGTCCTGGGTGCCGTGCCGACCCAGCC
>JBATPX010000219.1:0-2054 GCA_049291695.1 Defluviicoccus sp. | reverse complement strand
AACCGAAACGGCCGCAAGAGCCCGCGCCCGCCGCCGTTGAACCCGATGCTGCGGCGATGGACAGGCCCCGGCCGGCCACCACCGCATCATCGGATGCCGCCGCAGCGCCGCCCGCCTTGTCACCTGCGCCCGTGACCGCGCCGCCGCCGGAAGTGGCCAACAATCACGCGCCGGCCAGGGGTTGGATCAGCTCGGCTGAGGAGAAGGAAAGCGCGGAAGGCGATCTGGATTTCGTCAGCGAGACCGAACCGCCCGCACCCGAGCCGGCACCGGCGGCCAAGGAAAGCGAAGCGCCATCAGCCGCAGAAACAGAGCCGACGCTCTCGGCCGCCGCGCGCGCCGATGCGCGCGAACAGCTGCTCGACGCCCAGAAAAAGGGAGGTCCGCGCGAGCGCCGGACGTGGATTGTTCCAGCCGCTGCGATCGCCGCCATCGCCATCGTCGCGGGCGGCCTTATCGTCGCGCGCGATGGCATCGTACGCCGCTTTCCGTCCACCGCCGGCGCGTACAGCGCGATCGGCATGGGCGGTCAGCCGGCCCTGGGCGCCGGGCTTGAGTTCCGCGACGTCTCGTCCAGCCGGGAGTGGTCGGGTGCCGAGGAAGTCCTGATCATTCAGGGCGTTGTTGCCAATGTCCTGAGGGATTCAGCGACGCTGTTGCCGGTCCGTGTCGCGCTCTATGACAGCGACGATCAGGAAGTGCAGGCAGTGACGGTGCCGAACGATCAGACCCGGATCAAGCCGGGGGAAACGGTCCGCTTCGAAGCGCGCATCGCCAATCCCTCCTTGAGTGCCCAGCGCATCCGCGTGAGCTTCGCTACGCCAGGTCCGGAACAGGCGTCGTAGGCGGCCCGAAAGGTCGCCCGGCGAGGCGGCTGTCGGGGCTCAACCGGTCAGAACTGCCTCAGCAGCCGCTCGATGTAGTCGCGTTCCTGCGGCGCCCGGCGCTGGTCGGCGGCGCGGCGGCGCAACTCATCCAGCAATTCCTGGGCGCGGTGCAGGCCCGCTTGTTCCGGAATCTGCACATCCCCGCGCGCGAAGCCGCGTCGGCCGCCGGCGGGCCCGCGCCCGAACAGGTCGCCGCGGCTGCGGCCTGATCCGGCGCCTTCGCCGCCAAGCAGCCCGGGGATGCCCGAAAGCCGTTCGCTGAGTGCCTCTGCAAGGGAATCGGCCGCCCGCTTCAAGGCATCGACGGCGCGCGTCTGCTCGTTCACGGCGTCGCCGGCGCGGCCGGAGCGCAGCGCGCCGGCGGCGCTCCCCATCGCCTCATCGGCTTCGGGAAGCGGCGGCGGGATGCGCTCCAACAGCTCTCCCGCCCGTCCGATCACGGCACCAAGGGCCTGCCGCACCGCATCTTGTCGATCGACAGCACCGGTGGCGGCCTCTGCCTGTGCGGTGTTGCGTCCGGTGCCGCGGCGGGAGCGCTCCTTAAGCTCGCGGCCAAACGTCTCCTGGAGAAGCTCCTGCTGGCGGAGCGTCAGTGCGCGCACCTCCTGCAGAAGCGCCTGTGTTTCGCGCGCCCGCTTGCGCTGCTCACTCATCTGCATCCCGGCGCGAATATCGGCGAGAATGTCCTGTAATTCGGTCAGCAGTTGCTGCGCGCCATCACGGGCGCCGACCCGGGCCAGGCGGCGCGCCAGCTCAACGAGATCGAACAGATCGCCGGTGTGCACCATCGTGCTGCCTTCGGCCGTCAACAGGCCAGAATCGCCCTGGCGCATGAGCTCGTTGACGACCGCGGCGAGATAGTCATCAAGCGCCTGCTGCAACGCGTCGACCAGGCGTTCGATCTCATCCAGCGGTGCCTGGTCGCGCAGGGCCGCCTCAAGCCGCTCGCGCGCATCTTCAAAGGCACGGAGCGCCTGCGGCACGTCCCCTTCATCGAGACGGACGGCCGCCTGCCAGAGGAGACCGGCGACCGACGCACGGGCCGCCGATGCCCTGTCATGCAGCAGCCGCGCGTGGCCGACCGCCAATGCGAGTGAGACCACGATATCGCCGGCGAAATCATCGGGCCGGCCGGCGACGGCGGCGATCCCGGCCGCCACATCGCCG
>JBATPX010000218.1:0-20970 GCA_049291695.1 Defluviicoccus sp. | reverse complement strand
GATGCGCGCCATCCGCTCGGTGTCGATCGGAGCGATCGCGAACACGTTCGGCAGCGGCGGCTCGCGTGGTGGTGCCGTCGCTGTGGCTGGCTGCGGCCGCTCGCGCGGTTGTCTGGCATCGGCGCCGGTGCCGGTCCACTGGGCGAGGACGCGCTCGCGGTAGGCCTCGCCCAAAGCAGGCGTCGCTGAATGGTAGCGCCCGGCGGCCGCCTCCCACGAGCCCGTCTCGGCGGAGAGCGCGCTTAAGAAACGAGCGGCGTAGGCGGCATTGATCACGGGATCGAAGGCGTCTTCGAGGCTGGCAAAGGCATCCGGATGGTGGCGCAGGTTGACCTGCATGCAGCCGACATCGATGCTGCGCACGCCTTGCGCCTGCAGCGCCGCGACCTCGGCGATGGCCGCTTCCTTCGTCGCGTGGAAACTGCCGCGGCCTTCGGCATTGATCGTCCATGGCCAGGCTACCCTGGCCTGGGCGCCGCGGTCCCAGCGCCCCGATTCAACGAGCGCGATCGACCACAAGAGGTCCGCAGGGATGCCGGCCTGGCGTTCCGCCGCGAGCACCGCCTGCCGGCACGCCTGCCATGAATCCGCTGCGGCGGGCGCCCGGCTGAGCGCCGCCCTCGCGGCCGGCGCGTTCAGCGCGAGTGCGATCAAAACGAAGATAAAACGAAAAAACACTCTTATACCGAGCTTGATGCCTATGATATACTCGGTTGGGTTATAGCACGGATCGGTGATGGATTTCTGAAAGCGATCCGGGCGATTGAAACATTTTTTTCGACCCCTGCGTGCGATTGCCGGCGAGCGGGGAAGTCGGTCTGTGTGATCCTGGCCCTCGACCGCGCGGCACCGGCCGTGCTACGGGGGCGTCAAGGAGTGACCCCGTTTGCAAGGCGTCGGCCGCGGTTTGCTGCGGGGTTTAAGGAAAGGATGCGATGAAGCTTTTTGTCCTGGTGACCGTCGCCTTTGGCTATGTGGCTGGCCTTGTCCGTCCCGGGTTCATCTTTGCGCTCGGGTTGAGCTCCTACCCCCTGGAGGCCGCTCTGGGCGGCCACAGTGCCATCGGCGTCGCGATCGTCGCGATCGTGCCGTTGTACGCTCTCCTGGTTCTTTTCAAGCGCCGCAGCTTTCACTTGCACATCGTGGACGGATTGTTCGTTGTTTATTTTCTTTGGTACTGCGTTTCGGTTCTGCGCGCGCCTGATTACACGGTTGCCTTTAGCAGCCTGATTGGGTTCACCATTGCGAGCGTCGGCTATTATTTCGCAACCCGGACGCTGCTCGAGAACGAAAACGATTTCAACAAGTTCGCCAAGGACTTCCTGCGTATGGCGGTCGTTGTCGCGATCATCATCGGCCTGGTCGCGCAGCCGGATCCATGGTCGCCGCGAACCCACATTACCTTCGAGGGCGGGAAGACAATGACCGTCGGTGTTTCGTTGTCGTTCAACGTCGCCATCTGCGCGCTCGCGTTCTACCTCATGTCGAAAAAATCCTGGCAGGCGTTCTTTATCCCGAAACTGGACTTTATGGCCGGCGTTGTGGCCTTGATCTTTATTCTCCACTTTGCGATCCAGAACGGTACCCGCGGCGCTCTGATGGGGCCCCTGTTCGCGGTCATCGCGTTTTCGCTGATCTATTCCTACCGCCGGCTCCGTTCGACTACGCGCATTGTCATGATCGGGGCGAGCATTGCCTTTGTCCTGTGTTTCCCGATCGTCATGGCGCTCATCGCCGAAGCCATTACCGACCTGCCGCCGACCACGCTGCCGCCCAAGTTCAAGGCGGCGATCATCAATCTTGCCGGCGTCGTAACCGGCATGGAGCGCTACCAGGCGTTCGACGCGTCGGGGGCGGCGCGGATCGACATCTACCGCCATGCCAAGGCTATTATTGCCGAGTGGCCGCTGTTTGGGATGGGCGCCAATGCCGTCGTCGCTACCATCGGCACCCACGCGCACAATCTGCTTCTCGAATTGTGGTCCGATGGTGGCATTGTCAACGTCGTTCTGTTCGCGGCGTTTGTCGCCGCCATCCTGTTCATCGGCCTGCGCAACAGCCTCTACGGGCCAGTTCCGGTCTTCAGCCGGATGTTCCTGGGCGTCGCCTCCGGCGTTTTTATCCAGCTTCAGGTGAGCTTGACGCTCGCCTACGCCAAGCCGCTGTTCTTTGCCCTGGGAGCGCTGGTTACGCTGGAAGTGGCGCGGCTGCGGGCGCGCGCCGCGGCGTTCGAAGCGCACACGCGCGCTCAGGTGGTGCCGCTGGCGGCGACCGGCGGCGCTGCGGTTTAGGGCGATCGCGCGGTCCGATCCCGATCAGGCCAGTCAGCCTCTTCCCTTGCCGCGGCCGGCGCGTGTATATGAGCGCTTGCTAACGTATGAACCCCGCTCAAGCCCGGGCGAGGCCGGTGCTGAGCGTGCAAGGAGAGGCGCGTGCAAGCGTTCACCCCGTTTGAGGCAGTCGCAGGCGGCAGTCTGATCGGCCTCGCCGCCGTTCTGTTGATGCTGGCCAACGGCCGCATTGCGGGTATTTCCGGTATCGTCGGCGGCCTGATGCCGAGTGGCGAGGCAAGGCCCGATGACATCGGCTGGCGTATGGCCTTTATCAGCGGCCTGATCGGCGGGCCGGGCCTGATGCGGCTCGTGGGCTGGCCATGGCCGGACATCCGCATCGAGGCATCGGTGCCGGTGATCGTCGTGGCCGGCTTTCTGGTCGGCTTCGGTGCGCGGATCGGCAGCGGCTGCACCAGCGGCCACGGCGTCTGCGGTCTGGCCCGCGGCTCGCGGCGCTCGCTGGTCGCAACCGTGACGTTCATGCTCACGGCTGCCGCCGTGGTGTTCGTCATCCGCCACCGGATTGGGGTTTAAGCTGTGGCGCGCTTTGCCGCAGCGTTCGTAGCCGGCCTCCTGTTCGGTGCCGGCCTCACGGTTTCGTCGATGATTTCGCCGGCGAAAGTGCTGGCGTTTCTCGATATTGCCGCCGCTGCCGATGGCGGCTGGGATCCCAGCCTGGCGCTTGTCATGGCGGCCGCGCTCGGCACCACGGCGATTGGCTACGCGATCGTATTGCGCCGCAGGGCACCGCTGATGACGCCGCGCTTCGTCCTGCCGACGGCGACAGCGATCGATGCCCGCCTGGTGGGCGGCGCGCTGGTGTTCGGTCTCGGCTGGGGGCTGGTCGGCCTGTGCCCCGGCCCGGCGCTCGCCGGCTTGAGCCAGGGCTCCGCAAAGACGGTCCTGTTCGTAGCCGCGCTGATCGCCGGCATCGGCGTGCATCGGTTGTTGCGGCTGTAGCCACGAGACGGGGGCCGGCCGCGTCTGCTGCCGTCGAAGGGCGTGCGCCGGCGCCTAAAGGACGGCGAGTGGTGGCCGGCGGTGGACCATGTTGACCAGCTTGCCGCCCTCCTGGATCACCAGCGCATGCAGCCATTGGAGGTCGCGGCCGAGAAAGCGCTTGGGCGCCAGGAAGAACAACGCCAGGAAGGCCGCGCCGCCGAGAAAGACGAAAACGCCCGCACCCAGATAGGTGCTGGTCGACACGTCCGCGGCTTGCAGCGCCAGCCAAATCGCCGCCAGCAGGAGCGTGACCAGCGTTGCCGTTCGCAACGGTGCCAGCATCTGACGGATGGGCGCCTTGAGCTTCCTGCCGAGGATGAGCGTGCCCAGGTACTCGCCGATGAACTGGTTCGCGACCGACAGTCCAGCCACGGCCTGCAGGCCGTACGGATAGACCAAGAATAAGCCGATGATGAGGATCACTGCCTGCGCGATGGTGAGCGCGACAACCTCCGAGACCTGGCCCATGCCGCGCAAAAAAACGACGGAGGGAATGGCGCAGATGGTGGTGAAAATGCTGAGTCCCATCACCTGAACCACCGGCACGGCCGGACCCCACTGGCTGCCCAGCAGCACGGCCACCAGGGGTTCGGCGATCAGGCACACGACAAGGGCGCTGGGCATGCCGAGCAGCGCGGAGAAAGCCGCTGCACGCCGGTACCCCTCCAGCAGGCGCTCGCGATCGTTCTGCAGGCGCGACAGCACGGGAAACAGAACCTGGTTCACCGGATGCGCATAGAACTCGGTGAACATGGTGACGAAGTTGCGGGCATTGGTCAGGTACCCGACCGCTTCCGCCCCCATCAGGCGGGCCAGGATCAGGCGATCGATGTTGTAGAAGATGTGGCCGGCGACCGTCCATATGGTGACCAGCGCAGTGAACGAGAACATCCGCCGCGCCGACTGAAGGGAAAAACGCGGGCGACAGTCGCGGAAGGTGTCCCATGCGAAGCCGATCAGGCGGATGACCGACACGCCGATCACACCGCCGACCAGCGCCCACGCGCCGGCGCCGGCCAGCGCCAAGCCGATCGACAGCATGGTGTATCCGAACACGCTCGCCGCCGCCTCGATCAGGGCAATCCGCTCGAAGCGGAGCCGGCGCCTCGCATCGCTGATGTAGACCTGCGCCAGCGCCTCGATCGGTATGGCAAGGCTGATGACGCGCAGCGTCACAGCCGCCCCGGGCAGTGCCAAAAACTCCTCGATCCAGTCTGCGGCAAACCAGAAGGCGGCGTAACACAACGTGCCGCTCAGCACCAACAGCGTCATCGCCGTTCCCGTGTCGTTCGCGGTGACCTCGGCTTTCTGGACGATGACGTCGCCCAGACCGCGCAACACGAACAGCGATGCGATCTGCTGCAAGGTTGCCACCGCGGCGACCAGACCGAAGTCTTCCGGGACCAGAATGCGCGCGAGAATGGCAACCGTCAGAATGCGCAACACCGCGGTGAACACGCCGCGGCTGGCGGTGACGGCGACGCCGCGCAACGTCCTTTCGCGAAGGGAACCGGTCTCAGTCGCGCGACTCTTGATCATGAACAGGATCCTGGATGCAGTCGCTGACAGCGCGCGGGCGATTGGACGGGTATGATCGCGGTGTGTCTCTTATTCGGCCGGGAGCGCCGCCGGGCGCTAAAACCGGCACTCCATTTGCCCATTCCGCCGGCCGCCGCCGTCGGCGCTTACGGGTCGACGGCGGCTTCCGCAGGGGTGAGGTGAACGGGTCCCTCAGACCACGTGAGCCCAAGGGATCGGGATGATGAACTTGCCGCCGCGGGCGCGATACTCGGCCTGCTGACTGAGGATCTCATCGGCAAAGTTCCACGGCAACAGAAGGACGTAATCCGGCGCATCCTGTAACAGGCGCTCCGGCGGATAGATCGGCAGCCGGCTGCCCGGCATGTAGCGGCCCTGCTTGAACACGTTCTTGTCGACCACGTACTCGATGGTCCGATGATCGAGGCCGCAGTAGCTCAGCATCGTCGTGCCCTTGGCCGCCGCACCGTAAGCCGCGATCCGCTTGCCGGCCGCCTTCAGCTCGGTGATCAGGGCGGTCAAGTCCTGGCGCACTTTTTCGACCTTGGCACCGAACGCGGCATAAGCGTCGAGCTTATCAAGGCCGCGGCTGCGCTCATCGGCGATCATCGCGCGGACCGAGTCCTGCACGTTTTCCTTGCGGCCTGCATAGATGCGCAAGGAGCCGCCGTGGATCGGCAGATGGCGAATGTCGTTGATATAGAGGCCGTGGCGGCGGAACAGCTGGTCGAGCGCGAGGACCGAGAAGAAGCACAAGTGCTGGTGGTAGATGGTATCGAACTCGCACTTTTCGAGCAGATCGACGAGGTACGGGCACTCAATCGAGGTGGTACCGTCCGGCTTCAAGATGGTGGCGATGCCGCTGACGAAGCCGTTGAGGTTGGCCACGTGCGCCAAGACGTTGTTGGCGATCACGCCGTCCGCCAGCTTTCCTTCCGCCGCCAGCTTCTGCGCCAGCTGAGGCCGGAAGAACTCGATCAGCGTCGGCACGCCCTTCTTGATCGCGGCCTGCGCCGGCGCATCGGCCGGATCGATGCCGAGCACCGGAATGCCGCGCTCCATGAAATTCTGCAGCATGTAGCCGTCGTTGCTCGCGAGCTCGACGACGAGGCTGGTCGTGTCGAGTTTGCGGGTTTCGATCAGCTCCAGGGCATTCCTGCGCGAGTGCTCCATCAGGAAGCTGATCACCGAGGAGAAGTACGGATACTCCGAATGGAACAGGACCTCCGGCCGGACGGTCTCGGTGATTTGCACGAGGCAGCAGTCGGGGCAGAAGACGACATTCAAGGGAACGATCGGTTCCTGGTTCTTGAGGTCGGCTTCGGTCAGCAACAGATCCGCAAGCGGAGTCTGCCCCAGTGTCAGGATGGGCGTAATCCGGCGGGAGCCGCAGGAGCGGCAGCCGTCGATGGTCTCGAAGAGTGGTTGTTCAGTCATCGTTGTTGGCTTCACAAGAGTGATCTCGCGGACTCCCGCAAGCACCGCCGCCGCCATGTTCATGTTCTAGACCCTTGCGTCGGGCTGATGGATCCAGCGGAAGCTGCCATCCAGATAGCCCTCTTTGATCAGTTTCTTCAAGTGCGGCAACCGATTGTAACGTGCGCCCTCGAAATCCTGAGCGGTCAGCTTCATTCTCTGGATGGTGTCGTAGATCTGATCGGCGCCGGCAGCGGCGTTCCAGGCCGGCTTCCAGGCTTCGAGGGTGCTGTTCAGTTTCTGGAAGCTGACGCGGTAGGACCGCTTATCGGGGTCGGGCGTGTTGGCGAACTCGACGGTTGAGCCCGGCACCGCCTTGGCGACGACCTCGGCAACCTCCCGGATCCGGTAGTTGGCATCGGTCGCGCCGACGTTGAACGGCTGGTTGAAGACAAGTTCGCGGGGTGCCATCACCGCCGCCACGAATGCGCGCGCAATGTCCTCGCAGTGGACCAGCGGCCGCCACGGCGTGCCGTCGCTCTTCACGTGCACACAGTGGGTTGCGGTTGCCCAGGCGACCAGGTTGTTGAGCACGAGATCGAAGCGCAGCATCGGTGAACCACCGAAGGCCGTTCCGGGGCGAAGGTAGACCGGGCAGAAGCTGTCGTCGGCGAGCTTGCCGATCTCGCCCTCGGCCTGCAGCTTCGAGCGCGCATACGGCGAAACCGGGTTGGTGGGGGCGGTTTCGTCGATCATGGTGTCACCCTGGGCACCATAGACGCTGCAGGTCGAGGCAAACACGAAGCGTTGGACACCCGCCTCCTTCGCCTTCGTCGCAACGCGCACGCTGCCCCAGGTGTTGATGTCGAAGGTGAGCTGCTCATCGAACTCGCCGAGAGGATCGTTGGACAGGCCGGCAAGATGAATGACCGCATCGACGCCCGCGAAGTCTTCCTTCTCCGTGTCGCGCACGTCCTTGACGATGGTCGGCACGGGGTCAAGCTCACCGATCGCACAACCGCGGTAGAGCCCGGTATCGAGGCCGACGACCTCGTGACCAAGCGCCTTCAGATGTCGAACCACGTGGGGACCGATGTAACCCCGATGCCCTGTTACCATTACGCGCATGCATTGTCTCCGCTTGTTAAGCCGACGGTGACCCGGCCGTTGAGGATGAAGCCGGCTCACCCGTCCTGTGACGACTCATTTGATGGAAACGTGAACCGCGGCCTCGATAACCCCAGGGCCCGAGAACAGGCTCCGCGTCATAAGGCCTGAACGTAGGAATGGACGTGCAGCCTTCCCTCTGATTGACCACCGGCGGTCCTCAACGAGGAGGGCCGGCCGGATACCTGCACCTCATTCTGACGTGCCGTACACGCGGTTGCTACCGGCTCGAGGATCGCAACATGGCAACACGTCAAAGTATAGCACCGAAACGGTCCAATGTCCCATGGCCGTCGTTGGTCCGCAGCGGCATTCTTCTCCTCTGTCGCATGGGTAGCGGCGATCCGTCGCCGCTGTCCGCGCCTCAACCCCATTCTAGCGATTGCTGGTAAAGACTCTGTGATGAACGGCACACTCGGAGTTGTAGATCGACGTGTCAAGTCCATCCACAATGTCCGCGGACCGGTGCGGGCGTCGCGCACGAGCGAACGTCCCGCAACCAAGCGCAAAAAAGGCTGCGGGCGGCCGAAATTCGCCTGGATCCGCGCGCGATACCCCGCCGTCCGACCGCTCGCGGATTGGGCGAGCCGTCGGCGCGCAAACGCTACGAGACGGCGCGGGTATCGGTGGCGGGATCGGCTGCCGCCGCGGCCGGATCGTCGCTCGCCGTGGTAGCTTGGCTGGTAGCGGGGCTTGCCGCCACCGGTTGGACGGTCTTCGGCAGGTCGATGTTGACCTCCAGGCGCGACGTGCTGCCAAAGTTCTCCAGCTTCACCGAAAGCTTGTCCTGTTCCAGCTCGACGTAGCGGGCGATGACTTGCAGGATCTCGTTCTGCAGCCGCGGCAGATAGTCGGGCGCGCTGGCGTATGAGCGCTCGTGAGCGAGGACGATCTTCAGGCGTTCCTTCGCCTGGTCGGCCGTGGGCAGCGTCGATTTCGGGCGAAGGAAGCTGAGAATGTTCATGCCGACCTCCTGAGGAACCGCTGGAACAGGCCGCGCCGTTCCGGGCGCACGAAACGGAAGGGAAGCGACTCGCCGAGAAAGCGGCCAACGGCATCGCGATACGCATCGCCGGCGGCGGACTGCGGATCAAGGATGACCGGCGTGCCGACGTTGGAGGCCTTCAGCACCGAACGGCTTTCCGGAATTACGCCGAGCAGCGGAATGGCCAGGATTTCCAGAACGTCATCGACCTTCATCATCTCGCCGCGTTCGACCCGCTCCGGGTCGTAGCGGGAAAGGAGCAGGTGCTCGCGCACCGGATCGAGGCCCTCCTCGGCACGGCGCGAGCGGCTCTGCAGAACGCCCAGGATGCGGTCACTGTCGCGCACGCTCGACACTTCTGGATTGGTGACGACGATCGCCTCATCGGCGAAGTAGAGCGCCATCAGGGCGCCGCGTTCGATGCCGGCCGGGCTGTCGCAGATGATGTACTCGAACTGCTCGCGCAGTTCCGTGAGCACGCGTTCGACGCCCTCGCGCGTGAGCGCATCCTTGTCGCGGGTCTGGCTGGTGGGCAGGATGTAGAGGTGTTCCAGCCGCTTGTCGCGGATCAGCGCCTGGTTCAGGCGGGCATCACCGTTGATGACATGGACGAAATCGAACACCACCCGCCGCTCGCAGCCCATGATCAGGTCGAGGTTGCGCAGGCCGACGTCGAAATCGATGACAACCGTCTTGTGTCCGCGGGATGCGAGGCCGGCACTGAAGGCGGCGCTGGTTGTCGTTTTGCCGACCCCGCCTTTGCCCGACGTCATGACGATGACTTTACCCAATTTATCCTCCACTGCCTTGCCGTTACCCGTGTGCCAGGACTGAAATCCGCGCGCCTCTAGGGCAGCGGCTCGATCACCACTTGCTCGCCCTTCAGGAAGATCTGCACCGGCTTGCCGATCAGATCCTCCGGCATGTCCTCGCGGACGCGCCAAAAGCCGGCGATCGACACCAGCTCCGCCTCCAGGCTGCGGCAGAAGATGCGCGCTGCCTCGTTGCCTTTCAGGCCCGCATGGGCGCGTCCGCGCAGCGCTCCGTAAACGTGGATGTGTCCATCGCTCAACAGCTCGGCGCCAGCGCTGATCGAGGCCAGGACGACGATGTCGCTTTGCCGGGCGTAGATCTGCTGGCCCGAGCGCACCGCTTGCGTGATCAGCAGCGTTTGCCCGGCCGCGGGCGCCGCAGTCGCTGCCGGAGCGTCGCGTTCCTCGCTCGCAGGCAGCACCGAAATTTCCGCAGCGCGTGGCGCCGGCGCGTCGGCGCCGCCACCGCGCATGATGCTGATGCCGGCGTTGATCGCGGCCTTGTTCTGGTCGTCCGTGCCGTTGGCGACTGCGACCGGCACCAGCTGATGCTGGCGCAGACGGCGGATCAGCTCCACCATGTTGAACGGTGGCGCTTCGGCGAGATCCTGCAGATCGAGGACCACCGGCGCGTTCCGGAAGAAATCCGGCGCCTGGGCAATCTTCGACATCAGTGCCGTGAAGAAGGCCTGATCGCGCGGATTGCTGACCTTGAGCCGCATCAGCGTGTACAGCCCGCCGCGGAACTGAATGCTGACGGCCTCCTCGCCAGTGCCGGCCTTGCGCACCGGGGCCGTCATCGGGCCCCCCTCGGCAGATCCGTCGTTTTTGCGCTTGTCTGCATCATGTTGTGGTTCAGCCGCTCGTTTACACCAACATCGTGGGGTTCTTTGATCAGACTCGAACCACCGTTGGCAAGCGGCGATTCGCCGCCTGCCGGCGCGGCGCCCTAAGCCCGTCAAAGAAAGGACTCTTCCCGGTTGCAAGCGGCTTTCACAGCGCGGAACGCCGTTGGCGCGTCCACGGTCGGGACGCGAATCGGGCGAATCGGGCGAATCGGCCGATTCGCCCCGTATGGCGCCTTCGGCCCTACTCCGGCAAGGCGTTCAGCGCGAACATGGCGAGCAGCAGCTGGCTGGGCTTGCCGCCCCAGTCGCCGAACCAGCGCGTGTAGATCTCTCCGACCTCGCCGGAGCGGTAAAGCTGGGCGAGCTCCCGATTGGCGACGAGGCGGAAATCGGCGTCGTTGCGGCGGACGGCAAGCGCATACGGCTCGTAGGAGAAGATTTCCGACGCGAGCGCGAAATGGCCGGGCTTTTTCGCCGCCTTGGCGAGGCCGACCAGAACCAGCTGATCGCCGGCATGCGCCGCGGCCGTGCCGGCCTCAAGGGCTTCAACCCCCGCGGAGTGATCCTTGACGGTCACGACGGTCGCGTCGATCAGCTCGCGCTTCAACCGCGCGGTCAGCACCTGCTCGGTCGTCGTGCCTTCAACGACCGTGATCGACTTGCCGCGCAGATCGCCGAGCGTCGTGATGTTCGTCTCCGGCCGTGCCAACAGGCTGGCGCCGGTGATGAAGATCGTGTTCGTAAAATCGACCGTCTGTTGCCGCGAGAGCGTGTTGGTGGTGTTGCCGCATTCGATGTCGGCCGCCCCTTGCGCAACCGTCTGCAGGCGGTTCTCGGCCGTGACGGGGAGGTATTCGATACCGAGCTCGGCAAGGCCGAGGTGATCCTTGACTGCCTTGGCAATGCGCAGGCACAGATCGACCGCGTAGCCGGCCGGCCGCTTCTGGTCATCGATGAACGAGAACGGCGGCGACGCCTCCCGGTGGGCGATGACCATCTTGCCGCTGGCGCGGATGCGCGCGAGCGTGCCGCCGTCGTCCGCCGCCAGCCCCTGGCTCCAGCACAGCAGCACCGCCAGACCCGCAAGCAAAACCCTGTTCATGACACTCTCCCCTTCTCGACGATGGCCCGTTGCGCGCGGACGCGTGCGGTTCCGTCCTGGTGCACACCCGCGCATGCAGTTCGGTTCTCTCGCATGGCGGCGCGTTCCAGGGCAAGGCCCCCGCGAAACGGGCAAAGAAAAAGGGCGCTGCCTCGGCAGCGCCCTTTCACGAATTGGTCCGTAGACCTGCCCGGGTCTAGCTGCCCGGTTTATTCAGCACAATCTCGGCGCGGCGGTTCTGCGCCTCGCGCACACCATCCTTCGTCGGTACGAGCAGGTCGCGCTCGCCACGTGCCTCAGTGGTAATGGCACCTGCAGGCAGGGTCTGGCCGACGAGTGCCTTCTTCACGGCATCGGCGCGCCGTTGCGAGAGCTTAAGGTTGTAATCCGCCGGCCCCGACGTGTCGGTGTGACCGATGACCTGAACCTTGCTGGCGGAGGCTTTCTTTGCGGTGCCGGCGGCCGTGGCGATTGCGTCCTTGGCCTTGGCGTTGATGTTGTACTTATCCCAATCGAAGAAGACCAGGAACCGGTCAGGCGTCGCCATCGGCGGGGTCGGCTTCGCGACAGGCTTGTCTTCAAGCTTGGCCATCGCGCCTTCGAACCCCTTCTTGCAGGCCTCGATGTCCTTCGGCTGGAAGTTCTCTTCCTGCTGCTCCATCCAGCAGTTGAACATCACCTGCGCTTCGGCTGCCGCTGCCGGGTTCTTTGTCGCCGCACCGGCACCGAGCGCGGCCATCAGCTTGCTGCGCGCGGCCGTCAGGTCCGCAACCTTGTCAGCCGGCAGCTTGCGGGCGCCGATCTCGGTCGGCGGCAGCGGCTGCCCCTTCCCTGCGGCCCGCGCACGATCCGAGAAGAAATCGGAGTCGATATAGTCGCCTTGCTGGAACTCACTCTTTGCCTGAGCCAGATACCCTTTCTGCAGGCCCTGGTTAAAGGCGTTGCTGGCGGGCGGATCTTTCTCGACGTTTTGATACTTAAACCCGGAACAAGCGGTCAGGGCCACGACAGCCGCGCCCGCCACAACAAAACCAATTCGATTCATTTCACCATGCTCCCTACACCCATCCACATCACGAACGGTGACTGCACGCTGTCAAAGCCTTGTCGGGCCGATTTCCGTACCGAGTTCGGGCACAGCAAATATCGAATAATTTGCATCGAGAGCCCCACACGACTGTTTCGCCGTACCCCTGCATCAAGCGCTGCTCGACGAGCGACTGTGGATTGGAATGCGTCAGACGATCCCTGCCTCAGATTTGGAAACCCGCAATGCAATCCGCACTGCCTCCTCGTGACAACCATCACCGCGTTGGCGAACCCGCCCGATTGCGTGCAGCTCTCGACGCCACAAAGTTTTTGGCGAATAGCATGTTTGTCCTTCCTTGGCAAAGCCTTCCTGTCCCCCCACGCGCGTGCCCACTCGCGTATCGCGCAAAGATCGATGGTTTGCGCAGCCGGTGTTGCCATTATGTAACGTGGCGCGGCAACGGCTCGCGGGTCCGCGGTGCGGGGCGCCCCCTTCGCTCCGGACGGCACCCGGAAGGACCCGCCGGCGGCACGCCCGAAACCATGCAATAACAGCAAACAGGGAGGTATCGGCACGGCCCGGAAGGAGTTAAACTGATAACCGTGGGAGCGAGAAAAGCGAGTGTGCGGCTGCGGGGAGTGGTGATGCAAGGACCAAGCGGACAGGATCGGCACCCAGGGTCGCAGGCCGGCGCAAACGGGGTTACGGACGCGGCAGCGGATGGGGGAGTGAATGCGGGCACAGGCAGCGCGCGGCCGAAGGGCAAGAGCGCACTCTCTGCCGCCGAACTTGCGGCGGTGCTGGAGAAGCACAAGGTCTGGGTCGGCTCGGGTTGGGAAATGGGCAAACGCGCCGATCTGCACGGCTGCGATCTGCACGGCCGCAGGCTGCCGGGCGCGCTGCTTCCGGATGCCGACCTGCACCGCTGCGATCTGCATCGGGCGGTGCTGCCGGAGGCCGAGTTCGAATGCGCCGATCTGCACCGGGCCGACCTGCACGACGCCGATCTGAAGGGGGCCGACCTGCAGTATGCGGACCTGCATGCGGCCGATCTGCGCCGGGCCGATCTGCGCCGGGCACTGCTGCGGGAGGCCGACCTCCACAATGCCGACCTCCACGGCGCCAATCTGAAATATGCCGATCTGACGAAGGCAGACCTGTGCGGCGCCAATCTTGAGGGCGCGAAGGGCCTGACGCGCGCGCAACTGATGCATGCGCACACCGATGCGGCGACGCGATTGCCCGCGGTGATCGAGCCTTAATAGGGCAAGGCGCTCGAGGGCGGCGCGCTTATGCGCCGATACCAACCGTCGGGCTGCTGCCCTCGGCGGCCTCATCGTCGTCATTGAACCGGCACCACGCCGGTGCGTGATCGGACGGACGGTCCCAGCCGCGCGGAGTCCGGTCGACGCCGCACTCGCGCAGCCGATCCGCTGCCTGCGGCGACAACAGCAGGTGATCGATCCGCAGCCCCTCGTCGGCGGCAAAGGCACCGCGGCGATAGTCCCACCAGGTAAACGGGCCGGTGGCGCCGGGCGCATGGGCGCGCAAGGCGTCGGTCAGGCCGAGGTAGAGGATCTTGCGCAAGCCGGCACGGGATTCCGGCCGGCACAGTGCGTCGTCCTTCCAGCCGGCGGGGTTGTAGACGTCGTTCGCGGCCGGCGCGATGTTGAAGTCGCCGCCGAACACGACCCGGTCATCGCCCGTCAGCACGCCGTGCGCATACTGGTAGAGGCGCTCCAGCCAGCCGAGCTTGTAGGGGAACTTCGCGCTTTCGACCGGATTGCCGTTCGGCACGTAGATCGAGGCGACCCGGAAGCCGGCCGTGAACACTTCGAGGTAGCGTGCCTGCTCATCGCTGTCATCGCCCGGCAGCGCCTTCGCCAGCACGTCGATCGGCTGGCGGGACAGCACGGCGACGCCATTGTATGTTTTCTGCCCGACGGTGGCGGCGTTGTAGCCGGCGTCCTCGATCTCCAAACGCGGGAAGGCCTCGTCGATGACCTTGGTTTCCTGAAGCAGGACGATGTCCGGGCGGAAGCTCGCCAGCCATTGCAGGAGGTGCGGCAGGCGGACCTTGATCGAGTTGACGTTCCAGGTGGCGATGGTCAACACGAGACGCGTGCTGCGCCGCTAAACGGAAAACGAGCTGCCGCAACCGCAGGTCGCGGTTGCATTCGGGTTCTTGACCGCGAAGTAGGCACCGATCAGGTCGTCGACATAATCGAGCTCGGCGCCGCCGATCAATTCCAGCGACACCTCATCAACGACCACCCGGACGCCGCCGTGCTCGAACACGCGGTCGTCGTCGCGGCACTGGTCGTCGAGGCTGAAGCCGTACTGGAAGCCGGAACAGCCGCCGCCCGAAACCGCGATGCGGAGCATGAACGCCGGATCGCCCTCATTCGCCACCAGCGTGGCGATGCGTCCGGCCGCTTTGGCGGAAATCCGAATCTCCTTGGCCGTCTCATGGCCTGCATCCATCGGCATTGGCCGCTCCTCATCTCAGCGTGAAAACTCTGATGCGCCCGAGCATCATGCAATATTTAGCCCAGGACAACGCGTTGTGAAAGCGCCCGCACCTTTCTCGGCTGCCGGCGGATGGCCGATTGCCGAACATGCGTGCGGCCGGTACCTTCGCTCCCCATGAACCGCGACGCGCACTTGGCGCCCTGGGCCTGCCAGCCATCCTCAAGCCGTGGCCGCCTCCATCCGGAACCGGAGAGCATAACGCGGACTTGTTTTCAGCGTGACCGCGATCGCATCATCCATTCCGCCGCCTTTCGCCGCCTCGAATACAAGACGCAAGTGTTCGTCAATCACGAGGGTGATTTTTTCCGCACCCGGCTCACCCACAGCCTGGAGGTGTCGCAGATCGCGCGCTCCATTTGCCGGGCGCTTGACCTCAACGAGGACTTGGCTGAGGCCCTGGCGCTCGCCCATGACCTCGGCCATCCCCCCTTCGGCCATGCCGGCGAGGATGCGTTGAGCGTGATGATGGCGCCCTACGGCGGTTTCGATCACAATGCGCAGAGCCTGCGCGTGATCACCAGGCTTGAGCGCCGCTACGCTGCCTTCGACGGCCTCAACCTGACCTGGGAGACACTCGAAGGCGTCGTCAAGCACAACGGGCCGTTAATCGGCGGCTGCACAGATACAGATAGCCCCTTGCCGTACGCGATTGCTGAATATGTGCGCGCGCACGACCTGGAACTCGACACCTATCCGAGCGCCGAGGCACAGGTGGCGGCCCTTGCCGACGACATCGCCTACAACAACCACGACATCGATGACGGCCTGAGCGCGGCGCTGTTCACGATCGACGATCTGAAGGAGGTCCCGCTGGTCGGCCCGGTGTTCGATGAGGTGCGCGAGGCGTGGCCGGAGATCGATCGCGGCCGGCTCATCCACGAAGCCGTGCGGCGTCTGATCGGCCACATGGTGCATGACCTGCTGGCGGAGACGCGGGCCCGGATTGCGGCACTCGCGCCCAATTCCGCCGATGCCATCCGCCGGGCCAGCGCACCGGTCGTCGGCTTCTCGCAAGCGATGCAGAACAACGACGCCGCCTTGAAGGCGTTCCTGCACGCCAACATGTATCGGCATTACAAGCTCAACCGCATGACCAGCAAGGCGCGCCGCTTGGTGCGGGATCTGTTCGAGCTCCTTGTTGTCGAGCCCGGCTGCCTGCCGACAGAATGGCGGCGCCGCGCCGGCGCACCGGCAACGAGCGAGACCGCCCGCGTCGTCGCCGATTACATCGCCGGCATGACCGACCGCTTCGCCGCCGACGAGCACCGGCGGCTGTTTGACGTACAATCGAGAGCGTCGTGAACCTCTACTGTCATCTCCAGACCCGCGTGACCGAGGCCGTGGCCGACCTTGCCGCTGGCGGGCAATTGCCGCCCGGCCTCGACGTGGGCCGCGTCCTGGTCGAACCGGCGCGCAATCCGGCGTATGGCGATGTCACCACCAATGCCGCCATGGTGCTCGCCGGCCACGCGCGCGTGAAGCCGCGCGAACTCGCGGCCCTGCTCGTCGATCGCCTCGCTGCGGGCGACGGCATCGAGCGGGTCGAGATCGCCGGGCCAGGCTTCATCAACCTCACGCTGAAGGCCGGCTTCTGGCACCAACGGCTACTCGACATCCTGCAGGCGGGGCTGGCCTACGGCGACAGCGATGCCGGCGCCGGTGCCATGATCAATGTCGAGTACGTCTCCGCCAACCCGACCGGGCCGTTGCACGTCGGCCATGGCCGTGGCGCCGTCGTCGGCGACGCGCTCGCAGCGCTGCTGGAGAAAGCGGGCTACCGGGTCACGCGCGAATACTTCATCAACGATGCCGGCGCCCAGGTGAACGCGCTCGCGCGCTCGCTCCGCCTGCGCTACTTGGTCGCGATCGGCGCCGAGGAGGAGGCCGCGTTCGACAAGCTCAAGGTCGAGGGCGCGATCGAATACGGCGGCGACTACCTGCGCGTGGCGGCGGAAGCGCTCGCCGCCAGCGATGGCGCGCGGTGGCGGGACGCGGCGGAGGCGGACTGGCTGCCGGCATTGCGCGCGTTCGCTATCGAACGAATGATGGAGGGGATCCGGGAGGATCTGGCTTCGGCCGGCATCCGCTTTGATGTCATCACGTCCGAACGCGCCCTGACCGAGAAAGGCGCAATTGACGAGGCGGTGGCGCTGCTGTCCGAACGCGGGCTGATCTATACCGGCGTGCTCGAGCCGCCGAAGGGCAAGCTGCCCGATGACTGGGAGCCGCGGCCGCAGATGCTGTTCCGGGCGACGGCGTTTGGCGATGAGGTCGATCGGCCGTTGCGCAAGTCCGACGGCTCCTGGACCTACTTCGCCGCCGATATCGCCTACCATCTGGACAAGGTGCGGCGCGGTTTTCGCACTCTCATCAACGTTTGGGGTGCCGATCACGCCGGCTACGTCAAGCGCATGCAGGCGGCCGTTCAGGCCTTGAGCGAGGGCCAAGCGGTGCTCGACGTCAAGCTGTGCCAGCTCGTCAACCTGATGGAGCACGGCGAACCGGTCAAGATGTCCAAGCGCACAGGCTCTTTTATTACCCTGCGCGAAGTGAGTGATCGCGTCGGCAAGGATGTCTTCCGCTTCATCATGCTGACCAGGCGCAACGATGCTTCGCTCGACTTCGACTTCGAGAAAGTGACCGAACAGACGCGCGACAACCCGGTCTTTTACGTTCAGTATGCGCACGCGCGGTGCTGTTCGGTGCTGCGCCTCGCGACGGACGAGCTGGGCGCCGCGGCCATTGCCGATGCCCGCCTGGCGGAAGCGGATCTGGCGCGCCTCGCCGATCCGCTGGAGATCGATCTGGTTAAGGCGCTTGCCGGCTGGCCGCAGGTGGTAGCGAGCGCCGCCGACACGCACGAGCCGCACCGGATCGCCTTCTATCTGCAGGAGGTCGCAGCGCTGTTCCACAACCTCTGGACCAAGGGCAAGGAAGAGGCTCGGCTGCGCTTCCTGCATCCGGACGACCCCGCGTTGACCGCGGCGCGCCTCGCGCTGGTGCGGGCGACGCAGTTGGTGATCGCTTCGGCGTTGCACGTAATCGGCGTCGAACCGGTTGAGGAGCTTCGCTGATGGCGCGCTTGGATGCCGCGGCCCAGCCTGGTTATGATGACGCGCGCCGAGCCGAGGGCGAACACACGCCGCTCTCCGTGACCGCCTGGCCGCAGCGGCGCTTCCTGTGGATCGGGGCCGGCGTGCTGGCGCTGGTGCTCGTCGTTCTGGGCGCCCTTGTCCTCGTGTCGTCGTCGCGAGGCCCGGTTGCGCCCAAGGATGTGGCGCAGGTGCCGGTCATCCATGCCGAGGAAAAGCCATTCAAGGTCCGGCCGGAGAACCCGGGCGGCATGGACATCCCGCATCAGGACAAGCTCATCTACCAACGCCTGCGCGGGGAGGAGCGGCCGATCAAGGTCGAGCGGCTGCTGTCCGAGCCGGAAAAGCCGTTGCCGCCGCCGGAGCCGGCGCCGCCGCCGCCCGTGGCCGCAAGCCCGGGCGGGGCTTCCGTGCCAGCCGGTGATGCCGATCCGGCCGTAGCGGATGCGATCGAGCGCAGCATCGTCGAGCGCGGGCTGATCCAGCCGCCCGATGCCGAGGCGGACGCGATGGGTGAAGACGAGGGGATGGTCGCGGACGAGGCGGCCGGCGGCGAGGGTGCCACCGCGACCGCAATCCCGGTGCCGCAACCGCGTCCTTCCGCTCGGGCGGGCGAGACGGCGGCCCTGAGCACGCGCTTTGCTCCGTCGGGCGATGCGCCGGCAGCACCGGCGGGCGCGAGCGGTTTGTTCCGGATCCAGCTCGGCGCCTTCGCCGCGCCGGACAAGGTCGATGCCGCGTGGCGCCGCCTGCAGGCGCAGCACCCCGGTCTCCTGGGTGCGCTCAAGCCGGAGACGTCGCGCGTCGACGTGCCGGACCGCGGCACGCTCTATCGCCTGCGCGCCGGTCCGATCGAGGGTGAGGAGCGCGCGCGCACCCTGTGCCAGGATCTCATCGGCCGCGGCGCCGGCTGCCTTGTGGTGCAACCGCGTGGCTAGGCCGGCGGGTGAGCCGCCTCGGGCCGTCATCTTTGGCCTGTCGGGGCCGGAGATGACGCCTGCCGAGCGCCGCCTGTTCGCCACCGCCGACCCCCTGGGTTTCATTCTGTTCGCACGCAATTGCGAGAGTCCCGGCCAGCTCACGGCGCTGGTGCGCGATCTCCGCGCATCGGTGGAGCGCGCCGACGCGCCAGTCCTGATCGATCAGGAGGGCGGCCGGGTGCAGCGCCTGCGGCCGCCCCACTGGCGCGACGCGCCGGCAGCCGCCCGGTTTGGTGCGCTGAACGATGCCGATGAGGCGGCGGCGCTGCAGGCGACCTCGCTCAACGCGCGGCTGATCGCGGCCGAGCTCTCCGATCTCGGCATCGACGTCGATTGCGCGCCGGTCGTCGATGTGCCACAGGCCGGCGCCGATCCGATCATCGGCGACCGTGCCTTCGCGTCCGAGCCCGCATGCGTCGCTCAGCTCGGCCGTGCCGCGTGTGCGGGCTTCCTCGCGGGCGGCGTTCTGCCCGTCGTCAAGCACATCCCCGGCCACGGCCGCGCCACCGCCGACAGCCACCTGCGCTTGCCCGTCGTGGATACCGAGCGGGCGGTGCTGGCGGCGACCGACTGGGTCCCGTTCGCGGCGCTCAGCGACATGCCGTGGGCGATGACGGCGCATGTCGTCTTCACCGCCATCGACGCAGGAGCACCGGCGACGCTGTCTGCGCGCGTCGTCGGCGAGGTCATTCGCGGCGCGATCGGCTTTGCGGGCGTTCTGGTCTCGGACGACATCGGCATGCAGGCGCTGAAAGGGCCGATGCACACGCGCGCTCGAGCGGCGCTGGCGGCGGGCTGCGACGTCGCCCTGCACTGCTCCGGCGTCCTGCACGAGATGGCGGCGGTGGCATCCGTCTGTCCGCGGCTGACCGAGGCCGCGCTCGCCAGGCTCGCGCGCGCGCGCGCCATGCTGCCGCCGGCAATCGAGCCGATCGATGTCGCAAAGGCATCCGCCCGCCTCGCGACGCTGCTTGCGGAAACCACGGTACGGGCATGAATGACATCCTCTACCAGATCTCGATCAGCGCGCTCCCGGTGCTGCTGGCGATTACGGCCCACGAGGCAGCGCACGGCTGGGTTGCCTGGCGCTGCGGCGATGACACCGCGTACCAGCTTGGCCGTGTCACCTTCAATCCGTTCCGCCACATCGACCCGTTCGGCACCGTCATCCTTCCGGGCCTTCTGCTGCTGCTCTCCGGCGGCCGCTTCATGTTCGGCTTCGCCAAGCCGGTTCCGGTCGATTTCAACCGCCTGCGCCGGCCGCGGCGCGACATGGTTGCCGTCGCTGCCGCCGGTCCCGGCGTCAATCTGGTGATGGCGACGGCGGCGGCGGCACTCTTGCATCTGGCGCCGCTGTTGCCGGCGACGCTGGGCGCCTGGGTGGAGGCCAATCTGGTGGTCGCGGTCTGGATCAATGTCCTGCTCGCGGTCTTCAACATGCTGCCGCTCCCGCCCTTGGATGGTGGCCGCGTCGCCGTCGGCATCCTGCCACCGCCGCTGGCGCTGAAACTGGCGCAGCTCGAACGCTATGGCATCTTCATCGTCCTTGGCCTCGTGTTCGTGCTGCCGATGTTGGGCAACACGGTCGGCCTCGACCTCGACGTCTTCCAGTGGCTGGTCATCATGCCGGCCGCGCACATCAGCGAGGCGATCCTGGCGCTGGTGGGCGTGTCATGAAGTCGGGCCCCGATGCTGTAAAGCCGGGCCTCGATCCTGCAAAGCCGGGCCTCGATCCTGCAACCGAGGCCCTGCTGCTGCCGCCCGCTTCCGGCGCCGATCCGTTCATCGTCGCCATCGATGGCTACGAGGGGCCGCTCGATCTGCTGTTGGCGCTGGCGCGCGAGCAGAAGGTCGATCTCCTGCAGATCTCGATCGAGGCGCTCGCCGATCAGTATCTCGACTTCATTCACAGGGCACAGTTCGCGGAGATCGAATTCGCCGCCGAATACCTGGTGATGGCCGCCTGGCTCGCCTACCTCAAGTCACGGCTTTTGCTGCCGGCGGCGGGCGAGCCGGATGCGGCCGATGGCGAGGAGATCGCCGCCGCACTGCAGGCACGCCTCGCCCAGCTCGACGTCATGCAGGCAGCGGCGGCGGCGCTGGTGCGGCGGCCGCGCCTCGGCGCCCATTTC